>NZ_CALYQV010000018.1 GCF_945290125.1 uncultured Lactobacillus sp.
TAATCCTATTTTTTTCTATTTTTATAGCACTTGAAACCCCTCACCTCCATAAATATATTAATAAAGCCCTATGAATAAAGCATTCATAGGGCTTTATTTTACTTTTGCACGGCATAAAAGAATAAAAAAATAAAAAGTTAAATATTTAATTCTTTAATAGATTTAACGGCATCTTCTTTATTCTTTTCATTGATATGTTTGTAAATGTCTAATGTCATTTTTATATCTTCGTGTCCTAATAACATTTGTACTGTTTTAGGCTTTACATCTGTTTCACTAATTAATAAAGTAGCAAAAGTATGTCTAAATCTATGTATAGTAATTCTACGTAAATCTGGATTACTTTTATAAATTGCATTTAACCACTTTACTGGCTTACTTATCGGGTAATATGTTCCTCTAAGAGTATGAAAAAGTTTGTTTGACAGTATTTTTTCTGACTGCTTATATTCGATTAAAGCTTTTTTTAGATTATTTGAAATTGGTAAAACTCTTTTTTCACATTTTACTCTTGGGAGGCTGGATAATAGTTTGGTTATTCAATCCAATTGCTAATATTCGTTTTACGGATAATAAATTATGATCTAAATCTATATCTTTCCACGTGAGGGCCAAAGCTTCTGATTTTCTAAGCTATGTAGAAGAAAGTATTTTAAAATAAGTATATGCTCTAATATTATATTTTTTGGCTGTAATTAAAAATTCAGTTAATTTTTGGTGACTATATACATTATGCTCTACATTTCTTCTCGGATGAGAAGTCATTTTCGGCATTATAATCAGGTTAATAGGATTATTTTTTAGTACCAGGTCGAGTGCCACTTGATAAATCGCTTCGTTTTTAACCAGCACCCGTCTAATGGCCTGCTCCTTAAACGTAATTGAATAGCTTGTATGCGGTCGGTCAAGAATAGCTGTACCATGACGATTAATGAGAGCCAAGAGATAATTAAATAGTAGACGGATTAACCTGATAGTGGCGACTCAATCCAATGGTTCCAGCCTGATAGTTTTGACAAAGATTAAAGATTTCAATTTTGTCTTGCTTAGATAATTTAGCCATAATAATACCCAAAATTTGGGGGGCATATCAATCATTGAAGTTTTTTCTAATAATACAGGTCGGTCAGATAAAGTAAGCATTGGTTTCGCTGTAAAACGAGCAGATGATTATCGACTTTATTTTCAGGGTAAGGAGTTCAATCATGGAGTTTTTAAAAAATCCAGTGATAATGCATATGTATTGGAACCTAAAAATGGTGCTAATGGTACAATTTTAATCACAAACAAGAAATCATATTTATACTACCCTAAACTAAAAGAAAAGATAATAGTTGTTGAACAAACTACTGCGGTAAAGTGATAGGCTAAAAAGGCGATATTTGTGAATAGATTCTTGATGAAAATTATGCTGGTTTAAACCAAAAAGTATAGTAGAAAGATTAATAAAAGTCGTAGTAAATCACATTCGTTATGGCTTTTTTTGCTTTTCAAGTGTATTTATTAATTTGATTTAAACAAATAGCTAAATTGTTCATTTGCATAGAAAAAAGTAAGTGTTTCTCTTGCAGCCGCTAGTCTGTTTGGAGTAACTATGACAATAATTACAACCAATGCATTTGCAGCTATTGAAGATAATCCAGCTATAACTGAAACTAGTATAACGAATCAAACTAATAAATTTTCAGATGACGCTACAGTGAAAAAATTGCAGAAAATGTTAAGGCTAGTGGAGAATTTACTAGGGATGGTGAAGATACTACCATAGTAAGGAGATGAAACAATGGATTTTTATTGTAGAAGTGTTAGACTTATGCTTTTTCTTCCTATCATCTACATGTTGTATTATGAACATAAATTTTAAAAGTCTGAATCAACAGAAAAGCCTTTAAAAAAGAGGTGGCAATATTAAGTATTTATGTTAGTGATTTTTTAGGATTAGGTGTTGTTGTTTCATTTAGTGACACTGATCAAGCCACTAGTAATGAAAGCGGTACATACTAATTAAACAGGATAGTGAAACTACGACTAATGACAACAAAACTGATAATTCTGTACAATATGATGATAGTCAGACTGAAACCGAAGATAGTGAAAATAATGAGGATACGAAAAAATAATAAAAATATTAAAATGCTGCAAAAGTTGATCAGAAAGATGCCATTAAGGGTGACGATAGGTATTGCTTATGCTCTATATCTCAAAAGAATAAGATATGGTGAAAAGGGTATTGATGTCCAAGCTGTTTCAAATTTCTTTGATTTAACTGGTGTAAAAAAGTGTTGTAGCTGAAAAAGTTCAAGGTGTAATTGTGCTGATATTGCTAAAGATTTAGAATTAACTGATCATGGAATTTCTAAAATTCACAAGATTGTACCACATTGGCATATTTGGATACTAAATGGGATAAAAAAGGTGGTAAAATAAAGCTAATAAGACATAACGGTATAAAACTAACTAAGAATGAACTAGATGATTTAAGGAGATGGAACATAGATGAATGATGGCTTTAGCAGCTTAGAGCAACTCAAAGAAGCGCTTGAAATGAGGTGTGAAATTGAATTCACACTAAATGGTCGAAATTGGTTATTAGAACCAGATCAAGATGCTCCTGATCTATCATCTAACTTGCAACTTGTTTGTAATGATGAAGGTATGTCAGAATTTTTGGTTAAGTTTACAAATGCTAATGATTTTTTAAATTATAAAATTGGTGATGAAAAAATGAAAGATTTGTGGCATAGTATGACTAATACATATTGGTAATTTAAAAAATAATATTTTATAGTTAATATAAAGAGTAACATATAGAGAAATAACCCCCAAATTAGGAAACTCTTTTATCTGCATAATTTTATTTATTTAATCTTTATGAACAGATAGATTATAGAGTTATAAATATATTAATAAAGCATTCATAGTGTTTTTGCTTTTGTATGGTAAAAAAGAATTAAACTGGAATTTTTATTTTTCTAGTAGGAATTATAAACTTCTATGTTTTTTTACTAGGCTACGATTTATTCATTAATTTTTATAGTACGACTGTTTTTTTTAATATAAAAACAATAAAAAATCAAACATCTGCCTACTATTTAACATTTAACTTAGCTTTAATAGTCACTTGTTTTGAACAATTTGCTTAGTGAATATAACAAAAGAAAGTTTTTTGAATTATTATGAAACAATTAATTGTGTAGCAAAAATGCTAATTAACTATATAGACAAAGGAATCAATAGCGTATTATGATAAAAGAGTGGCGGAAAAAGACCAAGAAGTAAAAATGAATATCTTAATTCCTTGTGTTAGCTGACAAGTAACTAGTATAAAATAAAAGAAATGAAAAATAAGAACTATTTATTTTTCATTGAGCATTCAAAAATGGTGATTTATAAGCAATATCTAACTACGTTTCAATTATGTTTCGTGCTTAAAACAGATAAACTTTCACAAAACAGTTTTAAAATGGAAAGTTATTTAAGTTATTTCATTATCGACCCTACGAAATTATATAAAAGTTGTTTGATGACTAGAAAGTTGAAGAAATGGATCCACATAAAATGACATTGCAAGAGTTAGGAAAATATTTTTATGGTCGCAATGTTGAATTTACGTTGAAAAATGGTCAAAAGAAGGAAATTTTTGTTCAGGATATATTGAATGAAGTTGATGACGAACCAGAATTAACTTTTCTTGGAGGTTCTGTTGAAAATGAAATTAAAATCTCGGATATTTTGAGTGCTCGTGAAATTTAGCATTAAAAAGATCTGGAGTATCAAGCTATAGAAAATAGTGGAGGAAAAATGAGAAAGAATATAGCATGGACTATCATTTTAATCTGTTCACTTGTTGTTATTGTTCTTAGAATTCTAATAATGGCAAGAAGCAAATTATAATCACTAAAAAGGTCGAAATTAAAAATAAATTTGTATATATAGGATATTCAGAATATTTAAAGACTAAATCACTTTGAAATTTGCTTTATCTAATGCTTTTTTGTGCACTATAATAAAGTACACATAGTTTGAATGAGCAAAAAATGTCACAATGAAAAAATTAACACAAAAGTCCAAGTTACTAATAGGTTATGCTATTTCAGGACTTGGCGATCAATTTTATACTTTTGCAATTCCACTTTTGATGTTGTCGAGAACACATTCCTCAATAATAATGGGACTGTTAACGTCAGTCGAATATTTGCCGACAGCATTATTTGGACTAACAATTGGACCAATTTTTGACATGTATTCTCGTAAAAAAATCATGCTTTTTTCTCTGATTATGCAAATGGTGCTAATTATAATTGCACCGTTTTTGGTTATAAGAAACATATCAATATATTGGCTGCTATTGGTTGTTTTCCTACTTGGCAGTTTCGACTTAATCACTTGGACAGGCTACCAGATATTTATTGCAGAATCGGTAAAAAAAGAAGAATTATCATCTGTTTCGGGCCAAGTTGGTTTAATCTCGTCTGTGCAAAAAACTTTTGGCCCAGGCATTGCAGCTGTCATTATTAATTTGATCGATTATATTGGTGGTTTTTTATTAGATGCTTTAAGTTTTGGCTATTTAACTTATGTTATTAAAGACTATGAACCTTTACAAACAGAAAATGGGGCAATGAAAAAAGAAAGTTCCTTTAACAATAGTGCTAAAAAGGGGATTTCCTTTTTGTTTGCTCATCATGACATTAAATGGCTAATTGCAAGTTTTTTTGTTGCTAATGTTGGCTTTCAAACAGTCGTTCCGATGTTAACGTTTTTATTAAAACAGGAAATGAAAGTTTCAGTTAACTTAGTGAGTGTTTTTTACACAGTAGCTGCAGTTGCTAGCATTATTGGCAATTTCGTTTACTTGCGTATCAACAAGAATATGAAACTTGGTACACAGATGATTATGATTGGACTTCTAATAATGGTCGGCTTTATGATAATGCTAAATGTTCAGTCTTTCTTTTGGGTTACCTTTGGTTATGCCATAGTGTCCTTTGGTTGTGTTTGGTCACAAGCAAACTTTTTTACCATTATTCAAGCAGAAACACCGCCTCAATTTAAAGGAACAATAACATCAATTTCTACATCACTTACCCGAATAATTGGGCCCATTATGTCATTAATTAGTGGTTTCTTAATTAAAGCAGAAGTTCACTCCATCTTTGTTGTAGCTTCTGTTTGCATGCTTCTTTCTGTATTTATTTCCCTAGTTACTGGTTTGAGTAAATTAGGGAAGCTAGAAAAGTTACACTAATTGCAAAATAGTGCAAAACTTATTTTTTAGGCAAGCAATGGTCTAAAATATTATAAATAGCTGGATTCTTATAAATTGCTACAACATCATATTTTAATTTAGGTAAGTTTGGTAAGAAAGTAACATATTTAGCATAAATTGTTGGTAATGGCAGTTCATTAGGATAGATAGACATGCCATAATCTAAAACGACATTGGATAAAGCAGCGTCGAAACTGTTTAAATAAATAATTTGGTCATAGTGAATATTCTTTTTTTCCAAAATATTTTTAATTTTCGTTTGTACATCATTCTTATCTGTGGCAGTCCATTTTTGCAAGAAAAGGGGCTGCTTTTTTATAACATTCCTTTTTAGCCTACCATCTTGATTAACAGCTTTTTTGCTCAGTAAAATCCCAAAATTGGCAGTTCCGATTTTCTTAACATGAATATTCTTAATTTTACTTACCGCTGTTGAGAAACCAATCAGCACATCGTAATCCTCTGCATCAAGTTTCGGTATACTAGTAGCAAAATTTTCGGTATCTAATTGTAATTGTAAGCTTGAATTGTTTTTTGTAAGTAATCGCGCTAAGCTAACAGCCCAATAATCAAAACCATGCAAATAATGTATTCTCAACGTTTGAAATGAATCATTTAACTGATTAATTTTTTCATTAAATTCATAATATTTCTTAAGTACTGGCACTGCATAGTGATATAAATTCATACCTGCTAAAGTAACTTTAAAATGGGAAGTTGAACGATCAATCAGTTGGACGCCTAGATCTTCCTCTAAATTTTTTATTGCATTACTAATAGCGGTTTGAGAAACAAAATTTCTCTTAGCGGCCGGAGTAAATCCTTCTGTTTCTACAACATCTATAAAATATTTATATGCTAATAGGCTATATTTCATCACATTTTATCCTTTTACTTATAACTTTATCTAATAAGTTATCACCATTATATGTTAGCGCTTACTAAAAAGCGAGGGTAAAATTGAGATGTAACAACAGTTACCTTTACTAAATTAGTTCTATAACTAAAAAGGAGAAAGTATAATGGCTGAAAAGTATATTTTAGCAATTGATGAAGGTACTACAAGTACACGTGCAATTATTTTAGACCATTCTGGTAAAAAAGTAATTGATTCACGGAAAGAGTTTAATCAATATTTTCCCAAACCTGGTTGGGTAGAACATGATGCTAACGAAATTTGGAATTCAGTTTTATCGACAATTGCCAATTCGTTTATTAATTCAGGAATTAAGCCCAATCGGATTGCGGCTATTGGTATTACTAACCAGCGTGAAACGACTGTAATTTGGGATAAGAAAACAGGTTTGCCAATTTACCACGCAATTGTCTGGCAATCACGGCAAACTTCAGATATTGCTGATAAAATCATTGCTGATGGATATTCAGATATGATTCATGAAAAAACTGGTTTGATTCCTGATGCATATTTCTCAGCAACTAAGATTCGCTGGATACTTGATCATGTTCCTGGAGCACAGGAGCGTGCAGAAAATGGTGAATTATTATTTGGCACCATCGATTCATGGCTCGTTTGGAAACTGACTGGCGGCAAAGTTCATGTTACTGATTACACTAATGCCAGCCGGACAATGCTTTTTAATATTACCAAACTTGATTGGGATGATGAGATACTTAAATTATTAAATATTCCAAGAAAAATTTTACCTGAAATTCGTTCCAATTCTGAAATTTATGGTACTACTGCTGAATATCACTTTTATGGTAGTGAAGTACCAATTGCCGGGATGGCGGGTGACCAGCAATCGGCTCTGTTTGGCCAATTAGCTTTTGAACCAGGAATGGTTAAAAATACTTATGGTACAGGTGCGTTCACTGTTATGAATACGGGTGAAAAGCCAAAATTCTCGGCAAATAACTTGTTAACGACTGTGGCATATGGCATCAATGGCAAAGTAAATTATGCTTTAGAAGGTAGCATTTACGTTGCCGGTTCTGCTATTCAGTGGTTGCGTGATCAATTGGGCATTATTGATGATGCTCCTCAATCAGAAGAAGCTGCAAAACGTTCTAAGGACAACAATGAAGTTTTTGTCGTTCCAGCATTTACCGGTTTAGGTGCACCATATTGGGATTCCAATGTTAGAGGTGCCGTCTTTGGTTTGACTCGCGGAACAACAAGTGATGATTTTACCAAAGCAACTTTACAATCTTTGGCTTATCAAAGTCGCGATGTTATTGATACTATGCATGAAGATACCAGAATTGAAATTCCTAAATTAAAAGTCGATGGGGGTGCTGCTAATAACGATTATCTAATGCAATTTCAGGCAGACATTTTAGGAATTGAAATAGAGCGTGCTGCTAATCTTGAAACAACCGCTTTAGGTGCTGCTTTTCTTGCTGGTTTGGCTATAGGTTATTGGAAAGATTTTGAAGAAATAAAGAAAATTCAAAAAGTAGGCAAAATATTTAAACCTCAAATGAGTGGCGCTGAAAGAGACCATCTATACGAAGGATGGAAATCAGCTGTTAAAGCTGCTCAAAGTTTTTCATACAAACCTTACCAGAAGAATTAGTTACCAGATTTTATTTAAAAGAAAGAGGTTATACCATGACGTTTTCAATTAAAACCAGACAGGAAGAAATTGAACGTTTAAAAAATGAAAAATTAGATTTACTGGTTATCGGTGGCGGTATTACTGGAGCTGGCGTTGCATTGCAAGCTAGTGCAGCTAAGATGAAAATCGGTTTAATCGATATGCAGGACTTTGGTGGCGGAACTTCATCTCGTTCAACCAGGTTAGTTCATGGTGGTATTAGGTATCTTAAGACTTTTGACGTCCAAGTAGTTTCTGATACAGTCAAGGAACGTGCAATAGTTCAGCATATTGCACCTCATATGACTAGGCCTGATCCTATGATTTTACCAATTTATGATGAACCAGGAACAACCTTTACCATGTTTTCGGTCAAGGTAGCAATGGATCTATATGATCATTTAGCTGGAATCGAGGGTGACTCTCCTTTAATTAAGTATGCCAACTATACTATGGATAAAGCAGAAACGTTAAAACGTGAGCCACAATTAAACAGCGAAAATCTACAAGGCGCAGGCGTTTACCTTGACTACCAAAATAATGATTCACGCTTAGTAGTAGAAAACGTCAAAAAGGCACATGAATTAGGGTGTTTGGCTGTTAGTCGACTGAAATGTATTGCGATTTTACATAATGATCAAAAGGAGGTTAACGGGGTACGCGTCCATGATAACTTAACCGGTGAAGAATTTGAAATTCATTCGGATGTAGTTATTAACACCTCTGGTCCTTGGTCCGATTTAGTAAGACAGGAAGACAAAGCAGTTTATAAAAAGCCGCGTCTGCGTCCTACAAAGGGTGTTCACTTAGTAGTTGACCAATCACGCTTGACTGTGCCGCAACCAACTTACTTTGGTTCAGGTACAGCAGATGGCCGCATGATTTTTACTATTCCAAGAGAAGGCAAAACCTATTTTGGCACTACCGATACTGATTTTACCGGCGATTATGCTCATCCTACTGTTGAAAAAAGCGACGTCGATTATTTGTTAAATATTATTAATAAGAAGTATCCTTCAGCTCATTTAACTATTAACGATATTGAAGCCAGCTGGGCTGGAGTCCGTCCATTAATTGAAGTTGAAGTTGAAGGTAATGAAGCAGCAGATGCAGCAACTGGTGCCAGTGTCTCTGACAGTACTTCAGCACCGTCTGCTGTATCTCGCGGTAGTTCATTAACTGAAGCTGAGGATGGCTTAATTACTCTAGCTGGTGGTAAATTAACAGATTATCGTATTATGGCTAATGGGGCCATGAAGAAAATACAGCAAAAGCTTCATGACAAGTTTTCTAAGAACTTTACTTTACAAGATTCTGCTGAAATTAAAGTTGCAGGTGGTGATTTTGATTCGGATCATGCAGAAGAAGAACTTGCTCGGATTGCTAAAGATGGTGTAGCAGCCGGTATTACAGCTGATGATGCCAAGGAAATTGCCAACTTATTTGGTTCACAAGCAGAACAAATTTATGACTATGCCAAGACGATTAAGCCCGCTGCAGGATTAAGTCTTGGCGAAACAGCTGCCCTTGATTATTCATTAGCTGAAGAAATGACCTTGACACCTGTTGACTATCTTTTAAGGCGTACTTATCATATTTTATTCAAGAGTGACACTTTAAGCCAAGTTAGAGAAGGTGTCGTTAACCACATGTCTGATTACTATGGCTGGGATAAAGAGCAAAAGACTCAATATGAACATGAGTTAGATCAAGAAATAGCACAATCAAGACTAGATAAATTAAAGAGTGAAAAATAATAGATTAGCAAATAGAAATAGTAGTAAATTATTCCCTAAAAAGCCCGTCAAAATAAACTGACGGGCTTTTTCTTGGTCCTTTTGAACACACTATTACAATTAAATTATTTTGTGTGAGCAAGGAATATGAAAAAGTATTATTATAACAATAATAAATGTTGTCATATTTGAAAAAATAGTTTTAAATTTACATCTTAAAAGATTAAACTATTAGGGAGGTGATTAAAATGGAGCCAATTTTTCTTACTCCTTATTTCAGACCAAAAATTTGGGGTGGACGTAAATTAAAAACAATCTTTAATTATAATATCCCAGATGGCAAGGTAGGAGAAGCTTGGGTAATTTCCGGCTATAAAGAAGATGCTTCTACGGTAATCAATGGTCAATTTAAAGGGCAAAGTCTGCGTCAGGTTTATCAAGAAAATCCGACGCTATTTGGCAATCCTGAAAGTAAAGAATTTCCGCTGCTTGTTAAGTTCTTGGATGCAAACGATAATTTGTCTGTTCAAGTTCATCCCAATGATGAGTTTGCTCGGAAAGTAGAAAATGATAGTGGAAAAACTGAAAGCTGGTATGTTTTGCAGGCTGATCCTGGATCATATCTTATTTATGGGCATACTGCCAAAACTCGCGCAGAACTGGCTGAAATGATAGAAAAAGGAGAATGGGATAAGCTTTTACGTAAAGTACCAGTAAAAGCTGGTGATTTCTTTTATGTCCCTTCAGGAACAATCCATGCGCTTACTAAGGGAATACTAGTTATTGAAACCCAACAGTCTAGTGATGTGACGTACAGGTTGTATGACTATGATCGTGTTGACCAAAAAACCGGTAAGAAACGCGAATTGCATACCAAAAAATCAATCGCTGTTACTCAGGTCCCACATGTTGACCCTAAACTGGATATTAAAATAGATCACGTGCAGGATGCTACTATTAAAACTTTGGTTGCACCACCTGTTTCACCTCATTTTTATTTATGGCAAATAGATTTAGCTGGGCAATGGAGCACTGGTTTAAATAGTCACCCTTACTTATTAGTAACAATCATTAAGGGAACTGGTACACTTCAAATCAAAAATAAATCATATGACCTATCAATTGGAACAAATCTGATAATTCCTAATAATATTAAGAAATTTACTTTCACAGGTAATATGAAGTTGGTTATTTCTACGCCTAACAATTAAGGAGAATCATAAAATATGATCTATATAGCTTGTGGCTCAATTATGGTAGTAGTTGGGCTATTGTGGCTCATTTCGCCTCCAAAAAGACCTTGGCCGTTTTACGGATATTATTCATACTTAGCCACAGTTAATAAAGCAAGTTTTAAATTTGCTCAGCATAAAGCAGGTGGTTATTTTATTATATTTGGTTTAATTCAATTATTATTAGGAGTTGGAATCCATTTACTTAAATGGGATCGTTACTTTTTACTTTGGCTGCTGACATTTTATCTTTTCATTATCTTTCCAATCATGGCTACTGAAAAAAGTCTTAAAAAATTTTTGCTAAATCGTCATGAATTGCCGGCAGATTATATAGACCCTGACAAAGTAAAAAAGGAGAGAACAAAAGGATTTAGGGACAGAAAATGAAACTGAAAATTTTAATGGTCGAGGATGATCAGTCGGTTGCAGAAATGATGGGTATGTTTTTCGAAAAAGAAGGATGGTCCATGGATGTTGCCACTGATGGGGAACAAGCCGTTAAAATGTTTGCTAAGAATCCTGATCAATATGATTTAATCACTTTAGACCTCAATTTGCCTAAAAAAGATGGCATAGAAGTTGCTAAAGAAGTTTGTGCAATCACACCATCAATTCCAATAATTATGCTTACTGCGCGCAGCAGTGAAGAAGAACAAATTCAAGGATTTAATGCTGGTGCCGACGACTATGTATCTAAACCATTTAGCCCTTTGGCGCTAATCGCACGTATTAAGGCCTTGCAACGCAGAATCAGAATTGATGATAAGCAGGAACAAACCAAGGCAGCAGAATCCGGAGAAAAATTTGATGTGGTAACTAATCATATAAAAATTTCTACAAGTAGACGTGAAGTGTTATATGATAATAAACATGTACAAAATATTACACCGAAAGAATTTGATTTGTTATATACCATGGCCCAGAAGCCAAAGCAGGTATTTTCTCGTGAACAATTATTAGAATCTGTTTGGGGTTATAATTATTATGGTGAAGAGCGCACCGTGGATGCACATATTAAGAAGCTACGCCAAAAAATGGAAAAAGTAGGTGCAAATGTCATCCAAACCGTTTGGGGTGTTGGTTATAAATTTGATGATTCGTAGGCTTTATTATGAAGTTGATTTATCAGCATATGCTTAGTTTTTTACTAATCATTATTACTACGGTATCAATAATCGGTTTTTCTGAAATTAATAATACTACTCAGCAATCGTATGAATATAATTATCGGCGAATGGAAGACTTTGCTTCGGCATTAGGGACTTTGGCTACAAATGATAAAAAGGCTGGATCAGCAATGCTGAATCCTAAATTTTTAAATAAGCTGGAATTTGTGCTCCATAGTGACAAGGTTTATCTTAGCGTTTTTAATGCACATGGTTCACAGGTTTATCCTCAAAAAAATGACAAAATTAAACTAACTCCTCATCGTCTGAGACAATTGAAAAGTGGCAAGAAACTGCGTATTAAAAATAATAACGAAGCACTCTCCAGCTTAGGCTATAAAAAGGATGCTTGTACTGGTGTACTTTTTCCCTGGGAGGATAAAGGCAAATTTATTGGAGCAATGTGGTTAGGAGTCAGAATTGCCCAAGTAGAGCGGCCTGTTAGAATTGCTAAGCAAAATCTCTTCAACGCGTTAGTTTCTGCAATGATAGTAGGTTTAGTACTCAGTTTGATCCTTTCTTTTTATGCAACTAATAGAATTAAAAAGTTATCTATCGCTACCAAAAAAGTTACAGCAGGTGACTTTAATGTGCAGACACATTACAGTGGTCATGATGAAATAACTCAACTGGCTGATAATTTCAATCAGATGGTTCGGACTTTAAAAAAATCAAATCAAGAAGTGAAGGAGCAAGAAAAAAGGCGTGATCAGTTTATGGCTGATGCTGCTCATGAAATGCGCACACCTTTGACTACCATAAATGGTATTTTAGAAGGCTTACAATATGATGCAATTCCTGATAAAGCTAAGCCCAAGTCTATTGCCTTGATGAGTAGAGAAACTAAACGGTTAATTCGTTTAGTCAATGAAAATTTAGATTATGAAAAAATTCGTAATAATCAAATAAATTTAGTTAAAAAGCGCTTTAACGCCAGAAAAACATTTGACGATGTAACAATGCAACTTAAGCAAAATGCTGCTAAGGCTGATGATACAATCTTTATCACTGCTCCAAAAAATCTACCTGTGTATGCGGATAAGGATCGTTTTACACAAATAATGGTTAATTTGGTACAGAATGCGATTCAGTTTACTGCTAACGGCAAGATTGAAATTAGTGGTTATAGAATTGCACACGCAACAGTAATTGTGATTAAAGATAATGGTATCGGAATGAATCAGCAACAAATTAAATACGTTTTTGAAAGATACTTTAAGGCTGATCCTTCACGCAGTCGCTCTGGTAAAGGAGAATATGGTTTAGGATTATCTATTGTTTCCTCTTTGGTCAAACAGCATGGTGGTAAAATTAGTGTCCAATCTGCAATAAATCAAGGAGCAGAATTTACTATCGTACTTTTTGACCAGGGTTATGAACAATATCTTGAAGAGTAAAAAAATCATTTCCAAAAAAAGGAAATGATTTTTTATTTGTATAACCTATTTGTCATTTTTAGTTGTTTCGTGCCAAACTTTCGCAGTCACAGGAATTGAACCAAGATTGGTCAATTCATCTTTCCCTACCACAATTAGGTTATTGGGACCTTTAGCTAAATTATTGAAACTGTCTAAGCTTTGATTCTTAAAATAACCATCACTAGCTTTGGCTAAAGTCAATTGTAACTGGTTAATGCGGTAGGCTTCCGCGTCTGCTTCTGTTTTAACAGCCTCAGCTTTGGCCTTTGCTGTAGCAATCAGCGCATCATTTTTGGCTTTGGTAGTTAATTCAATATTTTTAGCTTCACCTTCTGCTTTTTCAATAGCAGCTATTTTTTCACGGTCTGCAGTAAGCTGCTTGTCCATTGCTCTTTGAATCTCTGGACTAGGTAGAAGTTCATCAATATTGACCCGAACTACCCGAATGCCATAAATGTCTGTTAAATCGCCAATAGCTTCTGAAAGTTGAGTGTTAATGCTGCTAGTTGAGCCTAAGGCGTCGTTTAAGTTCATTCTTCCGATGATGTCACGCAAGTGTCCCCGAATGAGTTCGACCATAGATTTGACCGAATCCGTGTTATTGTAAAAATATTTGTAAGAGTCTGTTACCAAATAGTTTAAGGTTAGACTAGTGGTGATTTCTGCATTATCTTTAGTAATAATTGAATATTTGGAAATTTCTGCGGGAAACATTGCCAGTGAGACCTTGCGTAATCTCTGAATTACTGGAATAATCAGTACTAATCCTGCCTTTACGGTTCTGGAATACTTCCCCAGTGTTTCTATTAGACCTTCATTATTTTGAGGGACAACCCGACAGCAGGATAGTAATAAAATTACAATAATTAAAATAATCACTAAATAAAGCATTTTAGTCCTCCAAAGATTCAAAATTTTTATTTTTCTTTATTATATGACTTTTTACCCTTTTTACTCGATTTATTTTTCTTTTCAGTTAAGTGATTACCAGAAACAGATTCTGGAATGGCAGTAATTTCTTCTTCACGTCCCTTTAATTCAATGGCATTTGTCTTATACAAACCAGTAGTAGATTTGCGGTGTTTACTTATCAGTGCAGTTGATTTATTTTTTAACTGCTGTCTAATATTTTCCATTTGTTTAAAATTAGTTAAGTAGTCAAACTCATTTGGGTCAACCGGTTTAAAACCGCTGGGGGTGTAAAATCGTAACAAATTATGATTATTTAATAAGTCTGAATATTTTAATGATTTTTTACCTTCCTTTGCTAACTCGTTTATTTCATATTTTTCTTGTTCAGTAAAATTGATAATTTGTTTGCCGCTTTTACGGTCATAGACTACTCCTTTAAGGCCCTTACCACCAATAATGACGTACTTTTGACTGACAATAGTGCCGTTTCTAAAAACAACCCATGGACGATATTTGTGAGCTAACAGATCGTGGCCAAATTGAATATAATTACGGTTAGAAATGCCTAAAAGATGAAGTATAGTTGGCAAAACATCTATTTCACCAGCGACTTCGTGTTTAATTTTTCCTTTGAGATTGGGTGCGTGGATCATGAAAGGCACGCGCTGCATTTGTACGTTATTGAAGGCATTCCAGGTATCAGAGCTCTCACCAACAATCGGCGCTAAAGTTTCATTCTCCGAATTAGTTAAACCGTAATGATCACCGTAGATCACTACCATAGTATTTTTTATCAAACAGGATTTCTTTAAGTAATCGAAAAACTCGCGAATGGATTGATCCAGATAATGGGCTGTTTCAAAATAGTTGTTAATTGACTTGTCTGAAGTATCGCTGGTTTTAAAAGTTGGATCCAAATCTTCTTCATCCATATCAAACGGTGTGTGATTAGTTACGGTAATGAATTTAGTGTAAAAAGGTTGCTGCATTCTTTCTAAATATTTAATACTTTCAGCAAACAATATTTTGTCTTTAATGCCGTAGCCGATATGGTCGTTTTTATCATGACTGAAATAATTTTGATCAAAGAAATAATTATAACCAAGATTTTTATAAACATCATCGCGGTTCCAAAAAGTACCTACATTACCATGAAAAACCGCTGACGTATAGTTACCATGTTGACGTAAAATCTGTGGTGCAGTTTGAACTGCCCATCGCTGTAAATAAAGAGCCATCAGAAATACCATATGTACCAGTTTCCAGCATGTTCTCCGCATCGCTGGTGCGACCAATACCGACTTGATGGTAAAAATTTGCAAAACTTAAAGTGTGTTTGTCGTGATAAATTGAATTAAGGTAAGGTGTGACTTCTTTTCCGTTAATTTTCAGATCAATCAGAAATTGTTGAAAGCTCTCAAGATGGATAATAATAACATTTTTACCCTTTTCTTTACCGAAGTACTCTGGGTTTGCAGGCAATTTATTTCTTTGGATATAAGTCAAAATTTTGTTTAAATCAGCAGTATTGGCATTTCTGTTTACCTGTTCCGTTTGTTCATTCTTAATACCATCGTAGACAGTGTAAGTATTAATACCGAGGTACTTGACAATGTATGAACGATCAAAAGTTGTCCCTAATAACCTTGGTCTGGATGATTCGGCCAGAAAAATATTTAGAACTAAAACTAAAGCACCGACAGAAGTAACAGCAAAGGGAGTAAGAAGCCCAAAAGATTTTTGATCAATTTTTATTTTGTGAGTGATTAGTAATGCAACTACAACGATAAGATCGAGCCACAATAATAGATCGGAAGGCTGAAGTAGTGCTACAGCACTTTTTCCCAAACCAGGAGCGACTTTTCCAGCATTAGTTATGGTCTTGACGGTAATAAAATCAGAGAATTGACGGTAATAAAGAATATTTGCAAATAGCAATCCTGAATTTGCAAAATCCAGCAGCAGCATGGCACAATAAGAAACAAGCGGCTTAGAAAAATAAAGTCCAATGCTGATTAGTAAAATAGCACTGCCAACCGGACTAAGCCACATTATAAAATGTTGATAGGGGTCGGAAATACCCAAGTTGAAATCATGATAGGCAGCAAAAATGTATTTTAGTGTAAATAAAACAACCAGAAGGCAAAAAAAGCCTATACGAGTCTGAATGAAATTAGTCAGATTTTTTTTATTCAAAATGAACTCTCCCTTATCAGACTATTTTAAAAGTTTCTGGACTTTTAGACAATCTTTTCCGATTAGTTAGACCTTTTTTAATAATTAAACTGGAAATTTGAGTATAATTTAAATGAACTCTATTATAGGAACTGAACAAGTATGATATTTTTAGGACCAATATATAACCAGCTGTCACAACTTTATGCGACCAAAATAAATCATTTTGCTTTGATTAAGCTAATCATGTTGGCACTTGATAAAACTCTTTTTTACTTTTTATTTTTTATGGTAATGCGCTTAATCTGGCTGATGACTATTAGAAGCAGACGTACTGTAAAGTCAGAAGCAGCAGTATGGCTATTTGCTTTTTACTTGATTTTAGTTTTAATGTTGACAACTTTTCGCAATACGTATTTTCCTTGGAACTTAACTTTAAACCTTCACAGGCCTCTTAATGAAATTAATTTTGTTTTTCTTCGGGAAACATGGAAGATGTATCACGCTCAAAGCAGGCTTGATTTTTTTTATAATTCTTTAGGTAACGTTCTTTGTTTTGTACCCTTTGGCTTTTTGTCACCATTTGTTTTTCCAAAAAAACAAACGTTCTGGCGGGTTTTATTAGCCGGAATTATTTTTTCAGTTTTTATTGAAGGGATGCAATTTTTGCTTGAAACAGGAGTAACCGATATTGATGATGTCTTCTTTAATAGTTGCGGCACAGCAGTTGGCTACTTTGGTTACATGCTCATTATTTTAATTAGGAGAAAGTCTCGTAAAACTGTCTAAAAGGTCTGGCATTTGTAAAATAAGATTGCTAAAATGTTCTTGTGAAACAAGTATTTAATTCAGTAAGGAGAGCGTAAATATGAGTTTAATTAAATTTGATAGCACCAAATTAACCCCATTTGTTCATGAAAATGAGCTAAGTGAAATGCAGGCTATTGTTGATGCATCTGCTAAAGAACTTAAAAATGGCACAGGTGCAGGAAATGATTTTCTAGGTTGGCTTGATCTACCCGTTAATTATGATCAGGATGAGTTTGCCAGAATTAAAAAAGCAGCTAAAAAGATTCAAAGTGATTCTGAAGTTTTAGTATGTATTGGAATAGGTGGCTCGTATTTAGGTGCTCAAGCTGCCGTGGAATTTTTGAATAGTGCATTTTACGGTAAAGGCAAAGAAAAATATCCTACCATTGTTTTTTGTGGTAATTCTTTGTCCGGCTCATATTTACATGACTTAATCGAGTGGGTCGGCGATAAGGACTTTAGCGTAAATATTATTTCTAAGTCTGGTACAACTACTGAGCCAGCTGTTGCTTTCCGCATTTTTAAAGATAAATTAATTAAAAAATATGGTGCTGAAGAAGCTAAGACTAGAATTTTTGCTACAACCGATAAGGCTAAGGGAGCATTGAAGACTGAGGCAGACGCTGAAGGTTACGAAAAATTTGTTGTGCCAGATGATATTGGTGGTCGTTACAGCGTTTTGTCGGCTGTGGGACTATTGCCAATAGCTGTTTCTGGAGCTGATATTGATCAGTTGATGAAAGGTGCTGCTGATGCCAGAGCTGATTACACCGATACAGACTTGAGTAAAGCAAACCCTTATCAATATGCTGCATTGCGTAATATTTTGTATCGCAAGGGCTACACTACTGAAATAGTTGAAAATTATGAACCAACTTTAAGAATGTTTAGTGAATGGTGTAAACAATTAATGGGTGAGTCTGAAGGTAAGGATAATAAAGGTATTTGGCCAGCAAGTGCCAATTTCACTACCGATCTTCATTCATTAGGACAATATATTCAAGAAGGCAGAAGAAACCTCTTTGAAACTGTTATTAGAGTTGAAAGCCCCACAAATGATGTCGAAATTCCTTCTGATGATCGCAATTTAGATCAGCTCAATTTCCTATCCGGTAAGAGTTTAAACTTTGTTAATGAACGTGCTTATGAAGGCGTAGTTCTGGCTCACACAGATGGTGGTGTACCGGTAATGACAGTTAATATACCAGATCAAACTGAACATACTTTAGGCTACTTAATTTACTTCTTTGAGTTGGCCATTGCTGTTTCTGGTTATGTCAATGGCATTAATCCATTCAACCAACCAGGTGTTGAAGAATATAAGCGTAATATGTTTGGTTTACTTAACAAGCCTGGTTATGAAGAATTACATGATGACCTAGCAAATAGATTTAAACAGGAAAACTAATTATTATTTATTGAAACTTCTTTTAAATAAGATTAACATAAATATATAAAGATCATCCTGTACATCATATATAATGATATTTAATCATAATGGAAAGGGTAAAAGTTTATGACTTTTAACCCTTTTTTATTAAGGAGAAATATATGGGAAAAAAAAGAGAGACACCCAAACGGGTTTTGGCGATTATTAGTTGTGCTTTAATGGCTTTTGTTTCAATACTAACTGAAACTAGCTTAAATGTTACTTTTCCAACGCTAATGAAGCAATTTCATATAGGTTTGGGGTTAGTCCAATGGACTACAACTGGGTACTTACTGACAATTTCTGTAATTATGGTTGCGAGTTCATATTTGAATGACCGTTTTTCCGCGAGACAATTATTTTTAACTGCTGCAATTGCTTTTATTGCCGGATCGGTTGTAGCAGGTTTTGCGACTAATTTTTGGGTTTTACTCGCAGGTCGCTTAATTTCGTCAATCGGTGCTGGTCTTTCAATTCCATTGATGTTTAACATGGTTGTTGAACTAATGCCGCAAGAAAAATGGGGCTTTTACATGGGGCTAACAGGCTTAGTTATTATACTTGCACCATCTTTGGGACCTACCTTTGGTGGCACTGTGGTTTACTATTTTGGCTGGCCTCTAATTTTTGAAATTGTAGCTGTAATTGCAGTAATCATCATGATCTTGGGATTATTTGTTGTAGAACAATACCATGAGAAAAAGCATCCCAGTTTTGATTGGTTAAGCTATATCGTTATTGCCAGTGCAATGATTATTTTTAACTTAGGCTTTAATCGCATTAGTAATGGGTTAACAGATATTGGCTTTTGGCTTAGCATGGTAGTAGTGGCGATTTTAGTATACGTATTTATTAAACTTTCACGTTCAAGTAAGAAGAAATTAATAAACCTGAGTATTTTCAAAAATAAACCCTTTATTTTTGCTATGATTTCCTATCTGTTATTACAGTTTATCAATATTGGCACCAGTTTTGCCGTTCCTAACTACGTGCAGATTGTTAATCATGCCAGTTCTCTTGTTGGCGGTTTAGTTTTACTTCCGGGATGTATTATTAGTGGTATCTTAAATCCCTGGTTTGGACGTATTTATGATAAAAAGGGTGCACCGTTACCTTTATTAACTGGAACAATATTTTGTTTAACAGCATGTCTGCTTTTTGCGGCTTTCAGCTTAAAAATTAGTACAGTGATGGTCGGAATCTTTTACGGTATTATGATTATTGGTCGCCAAATGGCTTTTAATAATACAATGGCTGAAGCGTCAAAACTGCAGCCTGAAGAGTTGCATACAGATGCTACCGCAGTCTTTCAAACTGGCCAACAATATGCCGGGTCAATGGGGACGACAGTAATGGCAGCCATTATTTCTTCTTGGCAAAAAAGACCGGGCAATTATGCTGCACTCACTGCGCAGGGTAGTCAAGAAGCGTTTCTATTTCTAACATTTGTCAGTGTCATAATTTTACTAAGTTATCTGAATCTATTTAGACTTGAGAAAAAATAAGATAAATTATTTTGTAACTTCATTTGCAATAAAATGGAGTTATTTTTTTAATATTATTAGCATTAAAAAAAGTTAACATTTTTGTGTACATTTTTAAATAAAATGATAAAATACTTAATAATTAATTTTAAGGGGTGAAAAAGCAATGAGGCGAATTAGCAATCAGCATATTTTGATTTTGTCACAAATTGTTTTGTTGATGAAGTATACTTAAGAACTATTTAATTAAAGGAGTATAAATATGGCTGATACAACCAATACCAATAAATTAACAGTGAAAACTTTTCTTAATAAGATTTTAGCTGGAACTGCAACCGGAATTATTGTGGGACTTATTCCAAATGCAGTTGTCAGCGCAATTTTAAAGTTATTTGGACAAAATCCTGTGACTGCAACTATTAATCAAGCACTTTTGATCTTTCAATGTGCTACGCCACTATTGATTGGTGCGCTAATTGCGATTCAATTTAAAATGGAGCCACTCGACGTTGCTATTGTAGGAGCTGCCGCATATGTTGGTTCCGGAGTAACCAAGTTTGTGCCACAAATTGTTAATCCTGCAACTAAAGCTCAAGGTGTTTTTGTATCTGCAGGAACAGGTGATCTGATTAATACGATGATTACAGCAGGTGTGGCTGTGGGACTTTTGCTATTAGTTGGACAACATTTCGGCTCCGTCAAAATCATTGGCGCACCGATTTTTGTGGGTGGTGGAGCTGGCCTAATTGGTATTTTGATTTTGCCCTATGTCAGTAAAATTACAACTTGGCTTGGCACTGTAATTAACTCTTTTACCAATTTACAACCAATATTAATGTGTATTTTAATTTCCTGTATGTTTGCAGTCCTAATCATTTCTCCAATATCAACTGTTGCTATTGGTATGGCTATTCAGTTAAATGGTATTTCCGCGGGAGCAGCTGCGATGGGAGTGGCGGCCACCACTTTGGTATTAGTAGTTCATTCTTGGCGCACTAATAAATCTGGAGTTACTATGGCCATAGCACTAGGAGCAATGAAAATGATGATGCCTAATCTTTTTAGATATCCAATTATTGTTTTGCCAAACTTAATTACTGCAGCTCTTTCTGCTATTCCAGTGGCTTTATTCCATGTTAGTGGCACACCAGCTTCTGCTGGTTTCGGTCTTGTTGGCTTAGTTGGGCCTCTTGCCTCATTAGACGCTGGTAAAGCAAGCATTAATATTGTAATGGCGCTAATTGTCTGGATAGTTTTTCCGGTTGTAGTAGCAATGATTTGCCGCTTTCTTTTTGAAAAAGTATTTCATCTTTATGATGAAAAAGTTGCCTTTGCCTATTTAGGCGAATAATTATTTCTGTCATTAAAAATACAATACCTTACTTACATCAATTTATTTTAAACATGAAAAAAACTCGTGAAAAACAAAGTTATTTTATTCACGAGTTTTTATTTTCTGATTATTTTTCTAACCTAAATTTTTTCCAAGCAGTTTCGATTTGCTTATAGTTTAAAGCTGCTGTTTTAGGGAAAAGGACTTTAGCATCTTTGAGGTCCGTTTTAGAACCAACGCCAACTGATAAAGCACCAGACTTATTAATAGCTGTTATGCCAGCAACTGAGTCCTCAATACCAACACAGTCTTGTGGCTTGAGATTTATTGCCGCGGCCGCAGTAATAAAGATATCAGGGGCGGGTTTACCGGCAGCAACTTTGCTAGGATCGGCAATAGCATCGAATACATCTGTTAACTGTAATTTTTCTAAAATGAATGGACCATTTAGACTCGCTGAAGCCAAGGAAAGCTTGACTTTATTTTTCTTAAAGTTAGAAATTAATTCGTTAATTCCAGGCAGAATATTTGCAGGAGTTAGATTGGCCAGCAAATTGCGAAAAATATTATTCTTCTCATTAGTCATTTCATTAAACTGTTTTTTTGAAACGAAGATATCTAAAAAGTTTAGAATTGCTTTTAAAGAATCGGTACGATTAACACCTTTAGTTTGTTTTTCCAGTTCATCTGGCAATTCAAGATTGAAATGATTTTTAATTAATTTGCGCCATGCTTGGAAATGATAGACGGATGTATCTGCAATGACACCATCTAAATCAAAGAGAACGCCTTTCATTTAAAAACTTCCTTTCACTTGCTACTGGAGTAGTGTCAAGTATTTTATTAATTTGGGTAAAGTCTTCATCGGAGATATTAATAAATGGCAACAAACCGTTTAACTTTACTAGAGAATTTTCCCCAAATTTTTTGATGTTATCTGAATCTTGCAAGAAATCAAAGACAGGATTAATTGGTTTTAATTGTTTAACCAGTTTTGAATCATTCATAAGTTGTTTGGCTGGCATATTGGTATTGTAATACTCGATATAACTGGTTTCAGGCACATAGGAAATTGTAAAGTTACCATTAGTTAGTTCCAGTGGAAGAGATGCTGGTTGACCATTAAGGTCAACTTTATCCTTCACTCTAGGTAGTTTTACAGTTACTTTTTGGCCAAAGGGGATACTGAGGTTGACTTTGATAGTATGCTTGGCATCAGTTTCAAGTTGGTATGCCATTTTTAGGTCACCGTATGAACTATGATAGTGTCCGGAAATGTTTTTAAACCGATAATCAAATTGGGGCGCAAAAAGAACCTTTTGGTAACCATTAGTTTGCTTTCTTAATCCCAAAACTTGTTGATAAACCCATTGCATGATTGCACCGATTGAATAATGATTCAGAGAGTTCATTCCTTCGGGATTCATAGAGCCATCAGGTAAGACAGAATTCCAACGCTCCCAAATAGTAGTAGCTCCTAAATTAACTTCATAGAGCCAACTTGGAAAATCTTCGTTTAGAAAAATCTGTGTCGCTAATTTATGTTCGCCATTTTCAGATAAAACCTGACAAATAAAAGGCGTTCCAATAAAACCAGTTTGCAAATGGTTGTGATCCTTATTTAACCTTTGAACTAAATCTTTAACTACACGTTTTTTCTGTTCTTCTGGTACTAAGTCGAAATGAAGGGCTAGGGCGTATGCAGTCTGTGTGTCAATTGCCAGCCGGCCATTTTTTGTAATAAATTCGTCTTTAATGGCTGTTTTAATGGCTTGAGCTTGTTGTTCATATTTCTTAGCATCACTGTTATTACCTAAAATCTTAGCCGTTTGAGCAACAATACAACTGGAATAGGCGTAATAAATTGAAGCAATATAATCTTCGTCAGTCTTTCCACTAGGCATCGCTGGGTTTTCACCGTCTAAAGACAGCCAGTCACCGAATTGAAAGCACCCAGTCCAGAGATTCTTGGTAGTGGTAGCTTGACCAATCCAATCTACCCAAGACTTCATACTAGAGTAATTTTGTCTTAAAATAGCTGGATCAGCTGTTGCTTGGTATGCTGTCCACGGGATAACTGTTGCGGCATCTCCCCAAATTGCTGCGCCACCATCGTTAACTCCCATTGCCGGAGCGTACATTGTTAGCATGCCATTGTGTGCAGCCTGTTCAATTTTCATATCTTTAGCATATTTTTTGAAAAAGGCGTAAGCATTCATATTTAAAATGGCAGTACTGGCAAAAATGTCGGCATCACCGGACCAGCCTAAACGCTCGTCTCTTTGCGGACAGTCTGTTGGAACATCAAAGAAGTTGCTTTTTTGACTCCACAAAACATTCTGGAGCAGGCGATTAACTTTGGCATTGATTGTATTAATACCACCAGTTATTTCAAGATCGGAATAAATTACCGCTGCCCTAAAATCATCTTTTCTTAAGGGCTGAGAATTACCGGAAACTTTGACGTAGCGATATCCATAGTAAGTAAAATGTGGTCTAATCCATTCTTTTTCGCCATTTGAAACATAATGAAAGGCAGCACGAGCTTCTCGAAGATTATCCCGGTAAAAGTTACCATCTTGCAGAATTTCTCCCACTTGTAAATCAATTTCGCTGCCAGAAGGGTCCGCATTTTTAAATTCTGGCCAACCGGCCTGGTTTTGACCGAAATCAAGAACTGTTTCACCTTTAGGAGTGTGAATAATTTCTTTGACAGGTAAATATTCTTTTATTTTTAGTGGGAGACTTAAACGGTCATGTAATATTTCTTTAGAATGGTGTAATACGATTGCTGGTTGCCAATCAGTTATTTTCTTGCTAGCGTCAAAGTCTTCACCATAATAAATGGCTGATTTGGTAATTTTTCCAGCAGCAGTTTTCCAAGAAGAGTCTGTGTTTATCACTTCACTGCTACCATCATCATATGCGATATGCAGTTCAGCTATGGCCATTTGCTGGTCGCCATAAATGCAATCTTTACCACCATCAAAGCCAAAGTTGCCTTTGTACCAACCATTGCCCAGTGAAATCAAAAGCTCTTGCTGTGATTTTTCCTTCAACATTGCGGTTACATCATAAGTTTGAATTTGTACTAGCTTGTCATATGCAGTGACGCCGGGGGTAAGAAACTCATCACCAATTTTTTGCTGATTCAAATATGCCTCGTAAACCCCTAAACCGCTAATATAAAGACGTGCATTAACAACTTCCTTAGGTACAGTAAATTCTTTCTTTAAAAGAGTATTTTGAATGTTTTTATCTTGATTACCGATCCATTCTGCAGTGAAAGGTTCATTCATCTTACCAGTTTCAAAGAAACTTTTTGCACTTGTCTGGGTATCAGCGGTTTTTAGCCAAACAGTGACATCATATCTTGTTCGTGGTTTAAGCTCCAATTCAAAGTCAAAATAATTGTTATCATATTGTTGCCACTGACTGTCGAAAACTGATTCATTTGCATCAATTGTTATTCTTTTTTGCATATTGCTTGAATCATGATCGGCTTCAGTGCTGAATTCTATTCTCAAATGGTTGTCTAAATCATAACCAAGAGGCTCAGTATAATGATTGACTAAAATATCTTTAATTTTTAACATTGCTCTGCCTCCTTATAAGTGAGTTTCAAAACAGTCACAGAAAGGATCAACAGGACTATGTCCACTAAATTTATCATTGCCCATCATTTTTTCCAGAAGAGCATCAATTGTGACATTATTGCCTGTATAGGCATTAATATAAGTTGAAACCATTGGAATATCGAAAAGGTGGTAGGGATTGCAGGTAGAAACAAAAACAGTAGGGATGTCCTTCATAAACCACGGAGCATCGGCTGCCATTAGATGAATCCAATCAAGTCTAGTTGTCGTTTGATTACTTGCCGTTTCAATGTTAGCAACATAAAATGCCAGGTCGAACTGATCCTTTTCATATTGCACTCCACCTTCGAAAACCTCTTTAAAATTAAGATTTTTTCGATCAAAAACTGTAACTTTAAATCCTTTCTCTGTCAGTTTATTTTTAAATTTTGCGGTTACTTTACCGCCTTCTTTAAAGCCACCATCGTCTGTATCGCCTAAAACAACTAAACGAACACGAGGATATTTTTCTGGTGTAATCGGTAGCAGTTTGTCGCGATCTTTAACTAAAGTAACAGATTCTTGTGCTACTTTGACGGCCAGTTTTTCATGTTCAGCTAATTTTAAGTTAATATCTTGAGATGCAGGTTCGCAAAGGTTATTTTCCGTATCCATTACGCCTTGTGCAACTTTAGTTGCAATTATTCTGGTAACAGCTTCGTCTACTCTTGCCATAGAAATCTTGCCACTTTTGACAGCATCAGTCACAAATTGATAGTCTTCATCGATATCCTTGTTAAATAAGATCATGTCGACACCCGCATTAATGGTTGCAGGTAAGGCTTCTGAACGTGGCAAAATTGCATTGTATCCGATCATTGGTGTGGCATCAGTTATTGTGAGTCCATTAAAATGCAAAACAGAGCGTAAAAGGCCATCAATTAGCAATTTGGAAGTCGATGCAGGACGTAAATCCTTATCTTCAATACCTGGTTGTAAACGGCGTTCCCAAGCTGGCTGCATAATATGAGCAATCATGACAGCTGGCAGACCATTTTGAATTAAGTGATGATAAATTTGTCCGTAAGATTCCATCCATTTGTCAGCAGGCAAGGAGTTAATTGAGCTCAAAAGGTGTTGGTCGCGTTCATCAACGCCATCCCCAGGAAAGTGTTTAGCTACAGGAATAACATGATTAGCATTAAGGCCTTTGATTTGTGAGTCTGACATCCTGATAACACGTTCTTCGCTGCTACCGAATGTGCGCACATTCATGATCGGGTTGCGAAAATTTTGGTCTAAATCAACAATAGGTGCAAAAGACATGTTGCCACCAACCTGTTTAGCTTCATAGCCGGACACATCACCCAAATTATAGGCATTCTGTTCGTCGTCCGTAGCGGCAACCTGCAAAGGTCTGCCAAACCATGTACCTTCAGTTAATAAACCATTCCCGCCAGCTTCTAAGTTAGCAGCAATGAACAAAGGTGTTTGACTTGCTTTTTGAGATACTGTTATTTCACGTTGCAATTTTTGGGCTTTATCGGGACGGTACATAATACCACCTGGTTGATATTTTTTAACAAACTCTGTTAAGTCAGTGTTATCTTCATCCTCACCAATTACAAAGAAAAGCTGTCCTATTTTGGCAGAAAGTGGCATATTCTTCACTTTATGTTTAACAAAATCAATTTCTTTATTCGATAAGTTATAAGGTTTTTTAGTTAGATCTGTCATTATTTTCCTCCCAAATTTTGAAATGTCTTGCTTTGTTCTTCATTTTAACTTAATGTAAAAAAGTAAACTATTGTTAAATTACATAATAAAACTGTTTATTTCACAGAAACTTTTACATAAATTAAAAGGTATCAAAATGTATGAAAAATTAATTCAAATGTTACGTCAGAATAATGGCTTTCGAGATTGGAATACGATGTTGCAAGATTTTAAAGACGGTGATTTCAAGTTGAAAGTTGCCGGTCATATTAATAGTGAACCTGTTTATGAATTCTTCAATACTTTTTCAGATAACTTAGTACTAAACAGTAGTTCAATTACAATATCAGTTCAACCCGTAGAATCATATATTCCATTTCATATACATGATTATGTAGAAATTAACGTTCCTTTAGTAGGTAACTGTGTCGTAGTAACTGAACATGAACGCATTAAAGTTATGCAGGATAATATGATTTTTGTGGGCATTAAAACACCTCACAAAGTGGAACCAATTGGCAAAAATGGTGTAGTTTTAAATATTGAATTGCGTACATCTGCTTTTTCTTTAAATGAACTTGATTTTTTGCAATCAAAAAGAAAGGGTATTTCAATTTCCAGTTTACTTTTTTCTTTATTATCAGATGAAGATCATGGTGAAGGACGATACAGTTTATTCGAGATTGACCATGACCCTAAAATTACTGCTATCATTTACGATATCATTGATGAATATTATGGCGCACGAATTCAATCAGATCAGATTATCAAATTGGAAATGCTGACTATGTTTTCCTTGCTAATTCGGAAAACTTATTATCGAGAAGCTTCGGTCACTGACTCAAAAAAGAAAAACAATAATTTGCTTTCTTTGTTACTCTATATTGAGAAAAATTATTCTGATATTACATTAGAACATATGGCTCAACATTTTGGCTTCAATCCTAATTACTTATCAGATTATTTAAAAAATGAAACTGGTTTATCATTTATTAAGTTAGTCCAGCTACAAAGAGTAAATGTAGCTGCGAAATACTTGACTTACACTAAGGTTTCGATTGAAAAGATTTCTACGAGAGTAGGATATGAAAATGCTTCCTATTTTTATAAGATTTTCAAACATTACTTTGGCATTTCTCCAGCAAAATACCGTTCTAATACTAGATAACGGTATTTTTTTGGCTTCTTTTTATAATAAAATCTGTGAAATCGACATGAATTGTCTAGCTTTTGCATATTGTTCGATTACTCAAACAATCATATACTTTACTAAAATTAAAGCGCTTTAATTTTACAAAGAAAGAAGGATGATGTGGATGATAAATTGAAAAGTACAAATAGAAGAATATATTCATTCATATGAGAACTTTAGTGATGTGAAAAATATTAGTATTGGATAATCAGAATATTTTGTAAATTATTATTTAAAAAATTTAGATAAATAATTTTTTATGAAACGCTAATTATGTTAAATTCACCACTAATAAGTATATGCAATCATATAATGAAAGTGCTTATGATAATTTTTGGAAAATAAAAAGAAGGGAATACTAAAAGCTACTGTTTGAAACTATGGTAGCAAAAAAATTTTGACGATTAATTGCAACAACTAATCTCGAAGTAATAGTAAAAGACAAAATATAAAAAATGAGTGTGAGTATAACAATGTTGAAGAAAAATTTTTTATGGGGTGGCTCAACTGCAGCAAATCAAATTGAAGGTGCTTTTGATATAGATGGTAAAGGATTGAGTACGGCTGATGTTTTGACTCAAGGTTCACTGCATAAGAAGAGGATGGTTACTGATACAGTTGAAAACGGAGAAAAATATCCTAGCCATTTAGGAATTGACTTTTATCATCATTATAAAGAAGATATTAAGTTATTTGCTGAAATGGGCTTCAAGTCTTATAGGATGTCAATTGCTTGGTCACGAATTTTTCCAAAGGGTGATGAAAATAAGCCAAATGAAGAAGGATTAAAGTTTTATCATGATGTTTTTAATGATTTGCATAAATATAACATAGAACCCATAGTGACGTTATCTCACTATGAAATGCCATTAAATTTAGTTAAAAAATACCATTCTTGGAGAAATAGGAAACTTATAAAATTTTTTGTTAATTATGCGAAGGCGGTTTTTCAAGAATATAAAAATGACGTTCATTATTGGTTAACATTTAATGAAATAAATGCTATTTCTGGAAATCCTTGGAATCCTGCAGGAATAGTAATAAAAACTGATGAAAATCGTGATCAAGTGATCTATCAAGCTTTACATTACCAATTAGTAGCCAGTGCTCGAGCTGTAATCGAGTGCCATAAAATTAACCCTAAAAATTCAGTAGGAAATATGATCCTTTTTCCGATTATTTATCCTAAAACATGTGATCCATTGGATATCAAAGCTTCGTTTGACATGGAAGATTCTGTTTTGGAAGCGGGGGATATACAGGTATTCGGAAAATATCCCCAAAGAGTTATAAATAAATTCAATGAAGAGAATTTAAAGTTAGATATTACTGAAAACGATTTAGAAACTTTAAAAAAAGGCACTGTAGATTTTGTCAGCTTTAGTTATTATTCTTCTTTAGTAACTGAAGACTCTAAAAAAGCATCAGATAAATCTTCAGGAAATGTTGTTTTTGGAATTAAAAATCCATATTTAAAAGCCACAAAATGGGGCTGGGAAATTGACCCCTTAGGTTTAAGAATGTCCCTAAGATTTCTTTACATGAGGTATCAAAAACCGTTAATCGTTGTTGAAAATGGTTTAGGTACGGAAGATAACTTTCAAAACGGTGAAATTAATGACGATTACCGTATAAATTATTTGAAGGCTCATATTCAAGCATTGAAAGATGCTGTTAATAAAGATGGTGTCGATGTTTTTGGCTATGAAGTGTGGAGTGCAATTGATTTAGTTAGTGCCGGAACAGGAGAAATGAGAAAAAGATATGGATTAATTTATGTTAATTTGGACGATGAAGGAGAAGGGGATTTAAGAAGAATACCTAAGAAGTCTTTTTATTGGTATAAAAAGGTGATTGCTACTAATGGAGAAAACTTGGAGGAGAAAAATGAATAATGAAATATCCATTAAGTTGGGTAAACTAAGTGATAAAGTAAGTAAAAATAAAGTAATACAAGGACTATCAAACGGTGTAATGGGAACTTTTCCATTGATAGTGGTTGGTGCTTTTGCAAGTCTTTTTGACGGACTACGCATTCCAGCTTGGCAAAGTTTTATTCAAAGTACAGGTGTTGCAGCATCATTATCTATGATAACTAATGCAACAACCAATTTTTTAGGAGTATTAGTTGCCTTTACTTGTGCTTCCAGTTTTGCCGATGAGTATGATGTGAAGTATAAACATATTGGATTGTTATCTATAATGTTTTATTTGATTTTGCTACCAACATATTTAATGAAAAAAGGGACAGTTGCTTATCTTACTTATGACTACCTAGGACCGGCAGGAATGATAACTGCTATAATTGGCTCATGGATTGTAGTGAAATTATATAAGTTTGTTGTTAATGATCACAACTGGACAATTAAAATGCCAAAAGGAACGCCGCCATATGTCTCAAATTCTTTTAGCGCTTTAATTCCTGGCTTTGTAATTGCATTTGTAGCTTTTATTCTCAGAATGATTTTTTTGGCTACACCATTTAAATCTGCATTTGATTTGATTTATTACTTATTGCAAACTCCTTTAAACGCAATTATTGGAAATAATATTTGGTCAATCGTTTTAATTAACATAGTAGTGCAATTGCTTTGGGTTTTTGGTATTCACCCGGGATTTGTGGAATCAATTTTAGGTACTATCTTATTTCAATTAGATGCTGTTAATCAAGCTGCCTATGCTGCAGGTAAATCAATTCCTAACATTATTGGTTTTACCTTTAATTATAGCCTTACAGTTGCAGTATTTTATCCTGCGTTAGCTATAGCGGTTTTAATTTTTGCTCGTTCAAAGCGTATGCGAACAGCAAGTAAAATAGCTGTTGTACCTGCACTTTTTGGCATTTCAGAGCCAATGAATTTCGGCTTTCCAATTATATTTAATCCAGTTTTAGCAGTTCCTTTTATTATTGTACCTGCTTTAAATGCTTTTATTGGATACTATGTAATCAAAATGGGATTAGTTGCACGTTATGCTGGAATTCTAGTAACTAATGTTCCTTTGGGTTTCACAGGAATAATTAACGGTAGTTTTTCTCTTGCAGTTTTGGAAATAGTATTATTTGTTTTAGATATATTTATTTGTATGCCGTTCATTAAAGCATATGACAAAACTATTTTAGCTGAAGAAGCCAAGGAAACAAATGGAAAAAATTAGAAGTAGAATTTGAAAGCTAGAACTTTAGAAGAAAAAATTAAAATATATTTTGTAAGTAAATAGTCTGAAACTATTTACTTTTTTATGCACAAAATAAAGTTGTTTATACATATTAGAAAGGCATCATATAAATAATTTACAGTTTAGGAAACCTAACTAAATTTATATATTATTGAATTTTTAATAGTCATTACTGCTAGAAAAAGAAATTCAGAATTTCATAGACTTATATTTAATTGAAGTTGATTATTACTTAATCTTCTCTCAAATCTCAAAAGAATAGCTTCAGCTAATATTAATTATGTATCATGATGAATTAAGGCTGACTTTATTCTAGTCGTATAGTTATTATTACAAAATTTAAACTAATAAATTCACTCAAATTAATTTTTGCTTTATAAGCGTTTAATGACTTGATTTTCTAAGGATAAAATACACTATCTTTTATAAATTTTCTGCGATATGCGCTGGGGGTGAGGTGGAGTACAGTTTGAAAACTTCTTTCAAAGCTGTTGACTGAACTGTAGCCAACTTGTTCGCTGATGCTGTTTATACTGTCATCCGTATATTTCAGTAAATTGCAGCTTTTTTGTATGCGGTAGTAGTTGCGTAAATAGTTAAAAGAATGTCCTGTCTTTTTAGAAATCAACTTTCCCAAATACGCTTTATCATAATTATATTGCCGAGCCAAATCTTTTAACTTAACAGTATCACAGTTAACTTTAATAGTATTAATGATTTTGGCAAATCTATTGGTCAGATTATTATCGTAAGTTTTAAAATTATTTGACTCGCTTAAACCGCGTAGAGCATAGGATAATAAAATAGAAATATAGTCACAACAAATCGCGTTTGATTGTGGTAAGGAAGAATAAGATTCAATGAATATATTTTTGATTATTCCTAAAATTTTCTCTGTGATTTGAACGTTAAATGTTAAATAGTTTTCGGTAGAACTATAGAGACATTTGTTAAAAAAATCAGCCAGTATGTTATCAGCTTTTATTAAGTTAAAAAAAGAATTATCAAAAGTACTTTTCTTCATCACAATACAGATAACGATACTACTCTCAATGACTTCTATTTTATGAGAAGTACCAGGTGAAATTATTACTAGGTCACCTTTGTGTAGGGTAGAGACTGAATTATCGGTAAAAAACTTAGTTTCTCCGTCTAATACTAAGTCTATTTCAAAATAGTCGTGTTTATGATAATGAACTAATTCATTTTGAAACTGCAGTAAAATTTTGGCATCTTTTTCTTCAAACATGAAATAAGACTCTGACATGTTTTTATATAGCTGTTGGGGTTTTTGGATAATGGCTGTTACGTCAACATGTAAATTTTGCAAACATTGATAGAGTGAAAAAATATCATGAGTCTTGTTTAAAGAATTTGGAGTTTTAGGCAATTCATACGAATAATTACTTTTTTGATATAAATGCAAAATTGCATCCAGTAAAGAAATTTTTTGATGTCTTTTAAAAAAACAAAATGACAAGTACTTTTGAATTGCCTTGTAAGACATATAAATTCGACGATTCATTTTTTCTCCTAACACTAATTTTGTTAAATTTAGCACTAAAAAGTATATCTGGTTAGTCTATGAAAGCGCTTATAATTACATTGGAAAGTAAAAATGGAGGCAAATATGAACGAATCTATTTCTTTAAATTATAACTGGAAATTTCACTTTGGTGAAATCCAAAAGCCAAAATTATTAGCAAAAAAATCTTATGCTTTTGGTGGGTTAACCGCTCCGCTTGAAAATGAAACTGGCAATATTCTACCAGTTGGTCCGGGAGGTAGTCACTTCTTAAACTTGATATCTAATGGTGAACCCGATAAAGGTTTACAGAATTTAGCTGGTACAGATTTTATTAAGTCTTTAGATAAAACGTGGCAGGAAATTAACATACCTGATGATTGGAAAAGACGTGAGCCATATCGAAATGATCCAAATACGTTGATGACAGGCTCTAAGCTTGACGGAATAGCCTATTACCGCAAAAAATTTAAACTTTCAACAACTTCACCGGAAGATAAGGAATATCTGTTACATTTTGATGGCATTATGGGATCAAGTGACATTTGGTTTAATGGCTGTTATTTGGGACACAATGACAGTGGCTATGTAGGGATAGACTATGACATTTCCCCAATAATTAGGTTCGCTGATGATGGTGAGAATGTAATATTAGTGCGTACTGATACTACTACTGGTTCTGAAGGATGGTGGTATGAAGGAGCCGGGATTTATAAAAATGTTTGGATTGAAATCAGAGATTTAATCCATTTCGAAAGCGATGAGTTTTACTTCAGAACAGTTGAAACAAATGAACAAAATGCCAAAATATTGGTCAGCTTTGCTGTCAAAAATGATTTGAATCACCCTGTTTCTGTCACGCCAAAACTCACAATTAATCAAACGAATCAAGTTGATTTTGCGGCTGTGACGATACAGTCTCAGTCGGTTAGACGGTTTAATAAATCATTTGAGATAAAAGAACCAAAATTATGGTCGCCTGAGCATCCTAATTTATACCAAGCAAGATTGGAAATTGAAAATGACTCGTTAGAACAAACTTTTGGTATTAAAACAGTCAGCTATGATGTTAATGGTTTTCATTTAAATGGCAAGCTTTATCTGTTGAAGGGTGTATGTGAGCATCAGGATTTTGGTGGAGTTGGCGTTGCTTTGAACCAAGATATTATTGATTTTAAAGTCAAAAGGCTAAAGGAAATGGGCGTTAATGCACTTAGAAGTTCACACCACTTTGCTTCCGAAGAATTGTTAAATGCCTGTGATCGCTTAGGAATAATTTTAATTGATGAAAACCGTCTTTTAGAGGCTACACCTTGGCGATTAAGAAATTTGACTAAAATGGTAAAGAAAAGTCGGTCCCATGTGTGTATCGCATTTTGGTCAATTGCCAATGAAGAGATTATCGGCAATACAGAATATGGTTGTCGTTCAGTAAAAAAGATTACAGAAATTATCCGTAATTTATCTCCTGATGCATTATTAATTTCTGCTGAATTGTTAAATCCTGAAGGTAAAGTAAATGACGATTATATCAAGTACTTTGATATTCTGGGAGTCAATTATCCTGAAGCAGGTGTAATGGGCGAAGGAGCAGAATTCATTCATAAAAGTCATCCGACCCTACCAATGATGTGCACAGAAAATGCATCATATTTTTCAACACGTGGTATTTACAAAGATGACGCTGAAAACTGTCATACTAATAATTTTGGCTCTTTATTTTCAATGGTTTTACCGGGGAAAAGGAAGCCGGGAGATCCGGGAGTAGGAGGGACTGCACGCCCTGAAACTGTGATGTCTTACCTACATGAACATAAATATATGGGTGGTGTTTTTTTATGGACTGCTTTTGATTATTATGGTGAACCATCACCATTTGGCTGGCCTGGTATTAGTTCTCAGTTTGGGATTATGGATTTAGGTGGCTTGCCTAAGGACTATTTCTACTATTATCAGGCTCAGTGGCAAGATCAGCCGGTACTTCATCTCATGCCTTCTTGGAATAGAACTAATTTAACAATTGAAAATGGTCAAACCGAAGTCAGAATTTTTTCAAACTTGGATGAGGTGGAATTATTTGTCAATCATAAAAGTTTAGGCAAAAAAGCAGTTAAAAACTATGAATGTAATTGGCAGGTTAAATATGAACCAGGAGAACTTTTAGCTAAAGGATACGTGAAAGATAAAGTTGTGCTAGAAGATAAAAAGGAAACTAGTGGCAAAATTAGTAAAGTAAATACTGCTATTTTATACCAGGGCAAAAACTGTACTTTATTTGAGTTAAAGGCAATTGATGGACAAAATAACTTTGTGCCTGATGATAATAGTTCGTTGCAAATTAAAGCAAATAATGGTCAGATTATCGGATTGACTAATGGCGATCCTTCTGATATCAGCAAATATTCTTTAAGTAAAATTAAGCTATTTTCTGGTAAAGCAGTAGTAATCGTAAAACATGAAAATAACATCTTGACGAATCTTAACATAAAAATTGTTTAGAATTAAAAATAAAATGAGGATTAATAACATGTTAAATTTTAAGATAAATTCAGATTCTAAGAAAGCTTTCCCACACTATTGGGAAATGTGTGTTGGCAGTAGTCATGCTTATACTGCTTTGAGAGCAGATTATCAAGAGCAATTAACAAAAGTACACCAGGATATGGGTATCAAATTTGTCCGTTTTCATGGTATGTTCGATGATGAAATGAGTGTTTGCATTGAAAACTTTGGTTTTGATGGCAAATCACAAGGTGTTACCTATAATTTTGTTAATATCGATAAAATATATGATTTTTTACTAAAAATAGGAATGAAACCTTTTGTAGAATTAAGCTTTATGCCAACTTGTTTAGCTTCACAAAAAAATCAAATCTTTCCTTATGGTGGTAATAATTCCATGCCTAAATCCGATAAGGCATGGGAAGAACTAATTTCTAAATTCATAGAACATATTCTTGACCGCTATGGTAAAGATGAAGTAGAGTCCTGGTATTTTGAAGTTTGGAATGAGCCAAATTTATCACGCTTTTTCTCAGGTACAAAAGAAGATTACTTCCACTTATATGAAATCACTGTAAAAACAGCTAAGAAAATTGATGATAAATTACGTTTTGGCGGTCCAGCTACATCTTACAATTCTTGGATACCCGATATGATTGCTTTTTGTCAGAAAAAGCATTTGCCTCTAGATTTTATTTCAACACATCATTATCCAACGGATGATCCATTGTGGGAAAGCGGCATGGATATTGACGAATTTTTTAAAAAGACAAATGGAGTCCCACAAGATTACCCTCGAGGAATACTCAAAGTTATGACTTCGAAGACAAGAGAAGAAGCTCAAAACTATCCACTATTTTATACAGAATGGAGCGTTTCGGCGATGGTTGGTGATTCCGCTCATGATACTCCTTATGGAGCAGCAATGGTAGCTAAGACTTTAGCAGATAATGATGGACTAGTTGAAGGGTATGATTATTGGGCATTCTCAGACATTTTTGAAGAAGAATCCCAAAAGCCTGTTGTCTTTCATGGTGGTTTTGGTATGCAAACAGTTGATGGTATAGAGAAACCTGTTTATAGATTATTTGAAATATTCCACAATTTTGGTAATCAAAGAATAAAAGTTGAAGATAATAATAATGCTACTGCAGAAATTTTAGCTGTTCAAAAAGGTAATGATTTGCAAATTGTGGCATATAACCATAACGTACCAAAAGAGCCGATAAAAACAGAACAATTAGAAATTAATTTAGATAAAACAATTAGTGGTAACTGTGAAATTAACAGAATTGATGAAAATCATGCTAATCCAAAGAAATTGTGGCAAGAGATGGGTGAACCAACATATGTTAACAAGGATCAAGTTAAGGAATTGCGTGTTGCTTCACAACTAAAAGCGGAAAGTTTAAAAATACAAGATGGCAAAATTAACTTGGAACTAATGCCACAATCGTGCGCTTTGATTACAGTTTCTAATTATTTTGAATAACAAATAAAAAGACTTTAAAATTAAGATTGATGTGAACCCCAAAATTAGGACACTTTATATTAGCTGCTAACTGAGGACTAACTGCCGATATTCAAGCGGAGTTAGTCCTTTTAGTTTGATCT
>NZ_CALYQV010000019.1 GCF_945290125.1 uncultured Lactobacillus sp.
GTCTTTTCATCATTATTATTACGCCTTTAAGCAGGACACAAAATTAAATAATATTATCATTTTTGTAGAATTTATTTTGGCAATTTTCGTTTTCTTATCTCTGCGACTAACATATAATGGTATCTTTTTATTGATTTTTGTAGATTTTATTATTAGTAACCGTAATCAATATGACTTTCGTGACTATTTAGTCTGGGTAGTAGTTGTTGTATTTTTACTTTTTTTACTTGTAATCACAGACTATTCAATTCTTAGCCATTTTATAACCTTACCAGATTTAACAATTTACTTAAATTTCTTACCCATCAATATCGGGCCAAAATTATTAGTTTGGAAAAACTTTATTACCATTGTAAATTTGACCTTATTCATTTTAATTCTAATTTATTTTGCTATTTACCAGTTAAACCAAGAAAATGATATTCAAAACAAATTGGCTTTAGCTTCCAAAGCCAACTATGAATTAAAAATTACGCTGCTTTGTCAGAATATATCGCAAAAGATCGTGAAAGAAAACGCATTGCACGTGATATACATGATTCTGTGGGTCACGCACTCACAGGTATCGCTGCTGGAATTGATGCTACTTTAGTTTTAATTGATATTAATAAAGAAGAAACCAAAAAGCAGTTGGAGAAAATTCAGATTGCTGTTAAACAAGGAATTAAAGATGTGCGTAAAGCACTAAACCGTATTCGTCCAGGAGCATTAAATCGCTACACCTTACAAGAATCCTTAAAAAAAATGCTAAAAGAGTATTCAGACATCTCTCGTATTAAAATTGATTTTTCTTATCATTGGGGATCTGCTGACTTTGAAAAGACGACTGAGGACGTGGTTTTTCGCATTATTGAAGAATCAATTACCAATTCACTTAGACACGGGCACGCAAGTCAAGTTTCTATTGTATGTACTTTGCCCAATAAAAATACTTATCAAATGGTAATCAAGGACAACGGCACAGGAGCCAAAAAAATTATACCAGGCTATGGTATTACGCAAATGAAAGAAAGGGTTGCTATTATCAATGGCAAAATCAGTTTTGACGGACATGATGGTTTTAAAATAGTAGTTGATATTCCAGCAGAGGGTGATACATATGATTAAAATTATGATAGCCGATGACCAACAATTAATAAGAGATTCACTAAAGATTATTCTTGAGGTCAATAAAGATTTTTCTGTTACAGATACTGTTGCAAATGGACAAGAAGTATTAGAAAGCATTAAAAAGAAAAAACCCGATATTATTTTAATGGATGTACGCATGCCTGTAATGGATGGAACAGTTTGCACAAAATATGTTAAAGAAAAGTATCCAAATATTAAGGTAATAATTTTAACTACTTTTGATGATGATGATTTTATTTTTAGCGCTTTAAAATATGGAGCTTCAGGTTATTTATTAAAAGGTGCATCAACAAAGGAGCTCTATAATGCGATCAAAACAATATATCAAGGTGGTGCAATGATAAACCCTGATATTACTGAAAAAGTTTTTCGTCTTTTTTCAAAAATAGCACAAGCTAATTACGCTATTCATGTTAACGATAAAGACACGCAGAATTTTTCTCAACATGAATGGTTGGTAATTCAGCAAGTTGGTTTTGGACTTTCTAATAAAGAGATTGCAGCCAAATTGTTTTTATCAGAAGGAACAGTTCGTAACTACATTTCAAAAATTTTAGATAAATTACAGTTAAGAGATCGTACACAATTGGCGATTTGGGCTGTTCAAACTGGAGTTACAAGCGAAAATATTAAGGACGATAATGAAACACAGAAATAAAATTATTACATTTATTTGTTTAGTTACCCTAATTGTTTTGGGAATTTTCTATTGGTACCATCATTTGCAGCAAAACGAGAAAACCTTAACAATCGGACTTTATACCAGTAGCAGTTGGAATGTACCAAATGGCCATCAATATAAAGTAATCGATTATGCAATTCGTAAATTTAAACAAGAACATCCTGAAATCAAAATCAAATATGAAAGTGGCATTCAACAGGATGATTACCGTAACTGGTTAAGTGAAAAAATCATTGAGAATAAAACTCCAGATCTCATTATTGTTCCTAATAGAGATTTTAACGCTTTGGCCAATGAGGGTACATTTAAAGATTTATCTTCATTTATGTCACAAGATAATATTAAGCCCTCAACGTTTTACGCCAGTGCACTTAAGGCAGGAAAATATGGCAATCAGCAACTTGCATTGCCTTATGAAGCTAATCCTACTTTAATGGTAATGAATAAGACATTGCTGGAAAAATTTAAAATGAGTACACCTAGTTATAATTGGACACCACAGAAGTTTTATAAACTATGTCGTAAAATTACTTATTCAAACACTAAAAAGAAATATTATGGTGTAACTATGAATTATAATTGGCAAGATGCTCAATACGCCTATGGAGCAAAATTATTTAATACAAATGATGGAAAAGTTGAATTGACATCTGATCGTTCCAGACGAGCTTTCACCCTTATTGAAAATATTGTTAATGACCAGTCTACTTTTAATGTTACTTCACAATTATTCGATAAAGGTCGTGTAGCTTTTATGCCATTAGGACTTGCCCAGTATCGGACTTATACTTCTTATCCTTTCCATATTACCCGCAATAATAAATTTTTATGGGAATGCACCAAAATGCCTAGTATCAAAGGAATCAAAGCAACCCCAATTGAGACCACAATGTTTGCTATTTCGAGTAAAGCTAAAAATACAAAAGGAGCTTGGGAATTTATGAAATTACTCTGCACTAATAAAACCGTACAAAAAGAAGTAATGAAAACTAATATGGGATGCTCTGTTTTACCTGCTGTTGTAAACAATAAAAAGACTCAAAAAATTCTGGACGAAAAAGTAATTAGCTTTCATAATCTAACTATTAAAAAGCTCGACTTAATAATGAAAGACGGTACAAGTCTACCAAAATTTAAAGATTACAATGACAAGTCTGAAAAATTAGATTACAAAATACAAAATGCGTTAAAAGCTGGTAATTTAGAGACTCAGTTATTTAACATTCAATTACAAGTCAATCAAAGCGAAACAAATTAACTATTATTAAAAAATACACTTTTAAGATTTAAAAGTGCATTTTTATTTATCTCCCTATCATAGTTTTTCTGGCCATTTTCTTACTTAAGATATTCTAATATCTGCTCAATATTTACTTCTTTTTTATCTTCCGGAATATTCTGATTATTTAGAATTTCAATTGCTTGCTGTACTAATGAATAAATTTGCTTATCATCATTACTGTCAATAATGAGATAACTTATTTTAAAGTATGATTCCAAGTTTGAAGTATCTTTTTCTTCTAAAGCTTTTTTAATTAAAAACCTAAAAATAGCCTTCATATTACGTGTCTTTTTACGCTTTTCCTGTTTTTTATCATAAACGGGCAAAAATAGTGCAACACAAACAGCTACAATTTCGGCAAGCACTGTCACCCATTCTGACAAAGGTCCTATACTCATAGTCTCGCCTCCACAATTATTATACAAGTATTGGTTAAAAGTAAAGCGAGATTTTTTTACTCAATAAATACTTATAACAGCAAATACATTTCATATGTATTCATTTATATAAAAAACTTTAACATTTTATTCCTATATGCGATATGATTATATTAAAGAACTGATTGTATTATTGAGGAGGTAAAATATGCAGTACAAAAAACCTTTTAATAAAAAATGGTGGTTTTGTGTTATTGTTATTTTTATAACTTTTTTTACTAATTTTGTTTCTGGTAACACAGGTATGCAAGATGCACAACAAACTGTTATTGCCAAATCTACCAAAGTAGTAAAAAGTAATGCGAAAAAAGTAGTTACTGAAAAAGTAACTGTTAAAAGAAGAAGAGCTACTCGCAAAAGAAAGTCAGTTGCAAAAAGAAAGCAAAAAAAGCGGAAAGGTGTCACCAAACGTAATATACGCAAAGTCTATATAGCTCCTAATTCAGGGAGAAGATACCATTTTAATCCAAGTTGTCGTGGTTTGCGCAGAGCGCATGGAAACATAACCAAGATATCATTAAAAAAGGCTATTAATCAAGGTTATACCTTATGTAAATGGGAAGATTAGGGAGAAGATTAAATAATGATCAAAATCGGTTTTAGAAAGCCTAGTTTAAGAAGGTCTATCTCTGCCAGAACAAAAGGAAGAGCAAAGAGGGCTATAAAAAGAGTTATTATTCCCAACTATGGTAAACGTGGAATGGGTTGGGCCCATCCAAAAAGAAAGCTATATAATACAATTTATCATAAGACTACCTTTGATACTCGTAAGTTATTTATTCATGACAGTTCTAGAAAAAATAAATAAGCATTTGGAACTATTTTTAAGCAGTATAAGCTGAGTTATCAAAATAAGCAAAGTATGACTGCCGCCAAAAGCACAAATTCGATATTTTTTTAAAAAACCGAAAAAATTAAAAACTAATCGTAATTTGTATTTTATTTTCAGAGTATAGCTATATAAAAAAAGACTACTAAATCATCGTTTTTAACATATTCAGCAGTCTCTTTTTATTATATTGAAGTTTTTAAATTAATTAATTCATATTACAAAATCTTGAAATAGGTTAAGCCAACTACTACTACCATCATCGCAATAATTAACATTGCTGCATGTTTACCATTAGTCTTCTTTAAGATGTAGTAAACCAAAACAGTTATCAGTAAGCTTAACAAACCTGGCATAATCTTATCAAACATTGTTTGCAAGCTAATGACATTGCCACCAACTTTATTAGAGACATTAGAATGAACCACAATTTTTAATGGTGTTTTGACCTTAATAACCGTTGAAATCAAAGCGCCAACCACCATTAGTCCTACTACATTAGCCATTGTGGAAATACGCTGAATAACATCGTTTTGTTCGTTATTATTTAAAAAATCAATGCCCTTTTTATAACCAAATGAGACGGCATAGTATCTTGCCCCCATGTTAATTACATTGTAGAGAATAAACATTAAAATCGGGCCAAAGATACTGCCACCAAAAGCAATTGAAGCACCAATACTACCAACGATTGGCAGCCAGGTAAATTTGATCAGACTATCGCCTAAACCAGCTAATGGCCCCATCAAACCGGTTTTTAATGGATTGATCCCATCTTTTTCATCGGGAGTCGTTGTCTCCTCCATCGCAGCTGATAATCCTAAAATCACGGCATCGAAGTTAACGTGAGAATTATAGAAAACCAAATGCCGCTTCATAGCTTCTGATAAGTCTTTTTTATCAGGATAAATCTTTGCCAGAGCCGGTGCGATTGCCCGCATAAATCCTACACCTTGCAGTGTTTCATAGTTTAGGGTAATGCGCATTGTATTGAGTCGCATAAACATGCGCCAAATATCTCTATTGTTCAATTTATGTTCTGGCGCAGTTAATTTTTCTTCACTCATAGGTCATAGTCCTCCTCATCGTCTTCTTCAGCGCTATTTGAATTGTCGACTTGAGTTTTTGGTGAAACTTGAGCTTTAGCACTGGGCTCACGAGTTGCTCTTTCGTATAAGAAAGCAAACACCAAAGCGATCAATGTAATTGGTAATATATCCAATTTTAAATAGGAAGATAAGACGAAGCCTAAAATAATAAACATCCATAATTCACCTTTTTTAAGCATTGTCATCATTAATAGTGCAATACCCACTGAAGGAATGATGGAGCCTGCCGTACTTAAGCCATTAATGATAAATTTAGGCAGGTCATTTATTGCTTGTTGAATGGCACCGGCACCAAATTGCAGAGCCAAAAAAGTAGGGAATGCGCAAGCAAAACCGTATAAAAATGCAGGTGGCCATGTTAGCCAAAATGTACCTTTAACGTCTGCGTTATCTGCTAGCCGTTTAGCCCAGCCATTAAGAGAACAGTTAATTGTTTCGATTAAAACAAGTAGTTGTTGCGCCAAAATTGAAGTTGGGACAGCCAGTGTAATGGCAGTTGCCACCATTGTCGAAATATTGCCACTAGTGTTACCCATTATTGCAAGTGAAGTACTAATCATCGTACCGGTAATGATATCTGGAGCCATATAAGCACCAACATCACCAATACCCATCCACATAACTTCAAGTGTTGCGCCAATAATAAGTCCGGCTTGCAAATTGCCTAAAATAATACCCACAATTGGTGCAATTAACAAAGGCCGCCTGAACATCTTTGTACTGACGTTATCAATCCCTAAGAGAAAGGCCAAAGCCGTTAAGATAAAGACTTTCATTTTTGTAAAACCTCACTTAATTTAACGGCTCCATCTGTTGGAACCATTTGAATCTCTATATCTACTCCTAAATCCAACAATTTCTCCAGTGATTTCTTTTCCTCATCAGTTAAGAAAACAGCTTTGGTATATTGTTTACGTTCATCGTTGCCGCGAATGCCACCAATATTTAATTTCGGTATCTGATAACCACTGTCAACAATCTTTTCCACCGTAAATGGAGAGGCAAACAAAAGCATGGTTCTCCTTGTTACCGGGTTGTGAGGAACAATTTTTAAAAATTTTTCAGTCGAAAAAATATGTAACTTAACATTACGCGGAACGCTCATTTTTAAAACATTCGATTGAATTTTGTCCTTAGCAACTTTATCATCGACAATGATTACCTGCTCAATCTGCTTAACATTGAGCCAAGTTGTTACCACTTGTCCGTGAATTAAACGATCATCAATTCTATAAAATTCCACTGCCATCTTCGTCTTGCTCCTCTTCTTTAAATCTTTCTGAAATATTCTGAAATCCCATGTTGTAGGACTTCTCAAGTGATTCTGCTAGTTCAGCCAAACTGCGATTACGATTGGTAAATAAGTCTAACAGCATTGGCAAATTTAACCCGCTTAACACCAAGATATTTTCTTTTTCTAAGCAAAAGGTACCACTGACATTTGACGGGGTGCCACCTAAAATGTCGCAAATAATGATGGTACCATTACAGGTGTCAAGTTCATCATACATTTGATTCATTTTTTCTTTTGCTTGGTCCAAGTTCATGTTTTCAGTCACAGCCAAATAAGCACAATTATCTTGCTTACCTACAATCATTTCTGCACTACGCAGTGCTTCTTTTGCCAAGTAGCCATGACTAGCTAAAATCACCGCAACTGCGGTATTTTTATCTGCCATTTTCATTCCCCTTTTCTAAGTAAAAATTTCTGGCATGATTAATTTCTGTCATAGTTAAGTTAAAATGTTGTTGAAAGTAGTTTTCAGGAGTACCAAAAAGCTCGTATATTTTATTGATTGCCGCTTTAATGTAACTTTCGCGCGTGTCAATCATAGCCATTAAATAATCAAGATATGATTTTTTCTGAACCAGTTTATGGTACAAGTCATACTTTAGCTGGTTTCTTTCTTTGCGAATAATCTTAGTCAGCATATAATCGCGCACAATATCTTCTTCTTTGATGTTCAAAAGCAGCAATATCAGCATTGAACCAAAACCGGTTCTATCTTTGCCACCACGACAATGATGGAGCAATGGCAAAGCTTCTCTGCGCACAACAGCTTTTAGCATTCTGCCATATGCTTTTTGTGCAATTGGTGAGGTCACCAGGTCCTCATAACTTTCAATGACATTTTCGCCCCGATCGTTAATATACTTTTCTGGGACCTCGCCATTTTCCAAAGACTGCACCAATTTTTCATTTTCACCTTTTAAATCAACTACATTAGCTGCAGCCTCAGAAAAACTTGACTGTGGATCACAATTGAGAATTTGTAAAACTGTAGGCAAATATTTATTGGGATGATACTGTCTTTCATGTGGTGAACGATAATCAACAATTGTTTGTAAGTTATAATTTGTTAATATTTGCTGGTCATTTTCATCCAGTTTTGATAACTGATCTCCGCGAAACAAAACACCCCATTTTAAAAAGCGTCCGTCTTTGGCTGCATATCCGCCCATATCTCGAATATTTATTGCATTTTCAAGTGGAATAACTCGTTCAGCAAAGATATTCGTCGCAAAATGTGAATTAGTGCTTTTGATAATATAGTATTTGGGTAAATCCTTTCGTGGGATTTTAACTGTAAAATCACCGCTTGAGCTTTCCGCTATAACCTTTTGAATTTTTTCAGATTCTGGCACGTCACCCATTAAGAGTTGATAAGGTCCACCATTTTCATTTTGTAATTTAATAGTCAGCTGATCGCCATCACGCTTCATATAAATGTTTGGTAAAATGTATGGTTGCTTTTTCATTAGCTTTTGATACCCCTTTCATTACTGATAATACTACAAGAAAATATTTTTCGCAATTTATTTTTAAAGAAAATTATTTTCATTTTTGACAAAAAGTAGTACAATGAAAAAGAGTAAATCTATCCGCTTACAACAAACTTTAAGGCTTTCTTGGGAAGAAATTATTTTGAATCCGCTTATAGCAATCCAAAAAAAATATTTAAATTTTTCTAAAAATGAAAAAGTTATTGCCAATTATATTTTGCAAAACAGTCCTCAAATAAATAATATGAAAATTACTGAACTGGCCCATCACACTTCTACCTCTATTTCTACTATTACTAGGTTCGTTAAGAAAATCGGATGTCAAAGTTATTCCGACATGAAAGTTAGCATTGGTCACCATTTGATTAATACTGTTCCTAAACAAAAAGATGACATTTTAAGTGAAGTTTTTACTTTTTATCAAACAGTCATTAAAAATACTCAGCAAATGATAGATCAAAGTCTAATCAAGCAGTTTATTGCGTTGTTAAAAAAGCAAGAACATATTATTGTAATTGGTTCCAGTAGTTCTGGTGTCTCTGCTGCTACATTTGGTCTGAGACTTATGCGCATGGGATTTGATGCCCAGAGCTTCAGCGATCCTAATTGGATGGAAATGCGTGCTAGTATTGCCCAAAGTAATGATATTTTTTTAGCTGTATCAAATAGCGGTACAACTGACTGCATTGTTAAAACACTGACCTTAGCGCAGAAACATCACGCAAAAATTGTTTCGATTACCAGTTATCTTGAAAATCCGGTTGCCCAACTTAGTGACTTGATTTTTCACGTATATAATCCGCGATTTGCTAATAACGAGAAATTTATTAATTCCCAGTTTTCGAATATGTACCTAATTGATATTTTGACTTCATGCTTGCAAGAAGAAACTGATTTACAAGAGTCAATGCTTACTACTAGAAAAGCTGTGGGCGATATTTAGTAATAAAGCAATAAAAAGGACGTAATTATAAAAATTACGTCCTCTTATTATTCTGATAGTAAATACGTATTATTTACTTCCTTCAGCTCTCGACTTATAGGAACCTTCAGCTGTATTAATAACCAGCTCCTCGCCTTCTTTAATAAAGTCGGGAACTTGCACTACTAAGCCGGTTCCCATTGTGGCTGGTTTACCAGAACCAGTAACAGTAGCACCTTTAATGCCTGGTTCAGTATGAGTTACTTTCATCGTTACAGTTGACGGTAATTCAACACCCAGCAATTTACTGTTATTGGCAAATTCCAACTGAACTTCAATATTAGGCATCAAATAGAGTTTGTCATCACCTAATTGTTCACTTGAAACTTCATACTGTTCATAAGTTCCTGTATCCATGAAAGTGTAAATATCACCCTCATTATAAAGATATTGTGCGTTTTTCTTAGTGATATCAACTAAATCCACTTTCTCAGTCGGGCGCATAGTCTTATGAACCACAGCACCACTTTCAACGTTGCGCAAATCCATTTGCATAACGGTGTTGCCCTTCCCGGGCTTATGGTGGTTAGCTTTCAAAACTCGAATTAGTTTGCCGTTTTGACTAAAAACCATACCTTTTTTTAAGTTAATTGCTTGTACCATTTTTTACTCCCTTAAATCCATTTATTAAATTAATTACTGACTTCAGGAAACCACGCCGGAGGTAAAGCAAACTTTTTTATTAATAATAAATAAATCTCATTCATAATGATTAGTATAGCAAAATTTGGACTTTATCAACACCATAAAATCAATCATTTTAAATAAACTAAAAAGTTGAGACTTACATGTTAACTTGAGTTCCAACGTTTTGCTTTACAGCATTATCATAAATGGACTTGGTGGCCATTAGATCTTGTGCTGCTATACCAACCGTTTCAAAGAAAATTATTTCGTTATCATTTTCGCGTCCTGTCAATTCACCGCTCACGACTTGACCAATTTCCCCAGTAAAATCGGCATTAGAAACCAAGCCTTTATTTAACGGAATAATTATGTCACCCGATTCAGCCAAAACAGCGTCTTTGGAATCAAAATAAATTTTATCCGCTTTAGCAACTAGTTCCGCTGGCGTTTCTTCCATTTGTGGTTGATAGGCACCCACACCGCAAATGGTAGCACCTTGCTTAATAAATTGAGCGTCATAAACTGGTTTAATTGACGGCGTGACAGATATGACCACATCTGCATCCTGTACCGCTTCATTTCCAGTGTCAACCGCCGTGATTTTGGTGTGGTATTGTGCCAAGTCCTTTTGCATTTTTGCGGCAAACTTTTGAGCTCGCTCAAAATCAAGGTCACTCACGACTACCTCATTCAGGTCTCGCACAATCAGCATGGCTTCAAGCTGCGTTGCCGCCTGTCCGCCAGTACCAATTAAGGCACCCTTTTTACAATTCTTTTTTGCCAAGTACTTGATTGCAACTCCCGAAGCAGAACCCGTACGCAATTGGGTCACATAATTACCGTCCAATATAGCATTAACTACACCGGTTTGGGCATCGATATTTAGAACTTGGGCATTAATAGATGGCAATCCATGACTAATATTTTCAGGAAACATATTCAATACTTTCACGCAGGCAGCTTCGTAATCTTCACAAAAAGCGGGCATACATAAGAAAGTATCCTTACCATTTTGCTTAAGAATTTGAGTTCTTAATGGTACATCTACTTTACCGGCAGAGAAGTAACGAAAAGCGTCACTGACCGCAGCAATGCAATCTTTTAATGAGTAACATTTTTCAATATCACTTCTGTTTAACAGTAACATTTACCCTTCCTCATGTTATCTCTCAATATCATGATTCTAAAGCCTATTATAAATTAAAGCTATACCCAGCACATATTAAATTTGTTTAAGATAAATTTTGTCAATAACGTGGCCAGCAGCTTTATGTAAAATCAAACTGGCACGCTGTTTGGTAGGGGCAATATATTCTCGTAAATTAACCAAATTAACCATTTGCCAAGTTTCTTGTGCAAATATGAGAGCTTCATCCCGCGGCCCATTAGCCATTTCATAATAAAAATTATGTGGATTATTTTTATTTAGCTCCATCAGTCTGACAAAGCGCTGCATAAACCATTTTTCAATCAAGTCTTCTGGTGCATCAATATAAATTGAGAAATCAAAAAAATCGCTGGTTACAATTTGACCATTAGTAGGTAGTTGCAACGTGTTAATTCCTTCAATAATTAAAATATCAGGCTCACGTACGTGACCATATTTTCCGGGAACAATATCACTTAACTCTTGAGAATATAGTGGGTAAACAATATCCTTCTTGCCACTTAAGACATCTTGTAAAAAATTGATAAGCAAGTTCATATTATAACTTTCAGGAAAACCTTTGCGATCGGTTAAATTGCGCCGGGTTAATTCTTGATTGGAATAAATAAAACCATCTGTAGTCATTAAATGCACTTTTAAACCTGGATATGAACGACTAAGTAATATTTGCAAAAGCCGTGCAGTAGTTGACTTTCCCACTGCTACAGAACCTGAAATTCCAATAATAAAGGGTGCGCTTGCAACTTTTTGGTGTAAAAAACTGCCTTGCTTTTGCTGCAAATTTCTTTTCTCTTGATAGATCAAATAAAGATACTTAATTAAACTGCCATATACTTCTTGTACATCAGTTAAATTGATAATATCTCCTAAAGATTTAATTTTGGCTAATTCATCTTGAGTTATCTTAACCGGTTCAGTGGCAGACAGTGACTGCCATTCTTCTCTATTAAACTGTAAATAATTTTTCATCCTAGATATCCTTGAATTTTAATTCTTATAATATAGTAAAATAAAAGTATAAAGTTCTTTAATTAATTTCCTTAATCATACAGAAAGGCAAAACTATGAAAAAATAATCTTATTTGGTGACTCCCTGTTTAATGGTTACCGTGCTGGTCATGATACTAACGTAATAACGGCTAGAGTGCAAAAAGAATTTGTTGGTCAAGCTCAAATTAGCAACTTATCCTTAAGTTGTGCTACAACAGTTCAAGGCAAGCAACGCTTAAACTTAATTCCAACAGATTCTGACATAGTGGTCCTTGAATATGGTACAAACGAAATGTCTACTGGTTGGGGCATCAGTAGCGAAGAGTATGCTGCAAATCTTAACAACATGGTTAAAAGTATTGGGGCAACGAAAATAATTATTGTAGGTCCTGCTTATGAGGATCCTAATAATAAGTATATTATGCAATATTACAACCACCAAAATATGACGATTTATAATCAAATTGCTGCAGATTGTGCCCGCAAATATAACATTCCTTTCATTAACTTGATCGCTAATTTTTGTCAGTTAGAAAATTTATCTTCGTACTACCAAGAAGATGGTCAGCATCTTACACCTGCAGGAAATCAAATTTTAATTAACCTGGTAGTAACGGCAATTAAACAAAAACTTGCACAATTGTAGTGCAAGTTTTCATCTTATAAATCCTTATACATCATTACATGCTTAATATCAGCTTCTGTAAAAAGCTCACCTTTAGTATGGTAGCCTAAAAAGTCGTAGAAGGGTTTAGCCTGCCATTGTGCATGACAATAAAGGCGGTCAACCCCCTGATTACGCAAGTATTCGTGAACCTGAGTCATCATTTTGGTACCCAGTTTTTGCCCGCGGGCTTCTGTAGCAACTGCTACTCTACCTAACATCCACTTGTCTTTTTCTTGAAAAATGCGGCAAACAGCCAGAGCGTTTGTTTTTTGATCATTCAGTAAATAGACTTGAATAGCGTCCAAATCTTCGTCATCCAGCTCGGGTACAGTAATTTCCTGTTCCGTTACAAATGTATCTATCCGCAAACGAGCAACACAAAACATTTCCCGTCCTGTCATTTGTGCAACTGTTTTAAACGTAAATTTTTCACTTTCAGTCATAGAATTTCCTACTTTTCCACATAAGTTTCCGGGTCCACTTTAAGAAGTGGACTCTTTTCTTTTGTATAAATAATATCAAGCTTGTACATTGCACGCGAAGTGATTGTGTAGACAAGTTGTGTTTCATCAATGCGATGATAATTTTCTTTTGAAGCATCCCACATAATGACTGCGTCAAATTCCAGACCCTTAGCTAAATATGACGGGATGACAAGAGTACCATTTACCAAACGTTGGTTGGCAGTAGCAATCAACGTTGCCTTTACCTTATCCGCTTTTAGTTTCTGCGCTACAATTTTCGCGCTGGCTAAGTCTTTGGTGATGATCGCTGTTGTCATTTTGGCTTGATCATTTTCACTTAAAATTTGTTCTAGTGCCTGCATAGCAGCAGTATTATTGGACCGCTCCCACAGAACCGGTTTAGGTCCTTGGCGGTTAAATGATTCAATTTTTTCGCCTTGCCGCAGAATTTGCTTGGTAAATTCTGTCAGTTGCTTAGTTGAGCGATATGATTTGGTTAATTGCACCACATCAGTTTTTTCAGGATCAAACAGACCACTAATCTGCTTGAGCAGACTTCTACTTTCATCTTTAGTAAAAATAGCCTGATTTAAGTCGCCCAGCATAGTAAATTTGGCGCGGGGAAAATTATACTTGAGATAACAAAGTTGAAACGGGGTATAATCTTGAATTTCATCAATAAAAGCATAGCGCATTTCATAATCTACGTGACGACCCGTAATTAGATCATAAAGATATAAATACGCTGAAACATCATTCATATAAATATAATGTTTCATAAAGCTTTGCTTGACATCTTCAACATGTTTTTCCCAGTCTTTTTCGCTAATTTGCCACTTAGCTAAATCAGTCATTTTAGGAACTGCACGTAAAAAACTCAAGTACTGGGCGCGCATGTTAATAAAATTATTGCGTCTAATTTGTTGGAAAACTTTTTCTAGTGCTTTGACAACGATTTTACGGCTGAGGAATTTTTCCTCTTTTTCTTCAGATTCAAATTCTTGGTCCGGCCGATCATACAAAGCATTCAATTGCTCTTGGCTCAAGTTTTGGATAGCGTCAGATACCCATGCCTTTTTAGTTTCACCATTAATTTTGCGATTAAGTGACTTAATTAATTCTTCACGTGTAGCGTCAATTCTGTTACTTAAATTATAGTTAGAATTAAATGAATAGTAGAGTTCATTGATTTTTTCTTTTGTAAAAAATGGTTTCTTTTTATTGCGGAAGTAAATATTTTTAAAAACTACCCCGCGATTATTAAGATGTTTAGCATAATGGTGCAATAAATTAAAGAAATTTGTAGAGTCCTTAAACTGACTAATGGCGGAATCAGCTGCACTATCTTCAAATTGGTCAAACAAGTTTTCGACTGTCATTCCCGGCAATCTTCTAGCCACAAACTGCCAATAGGTCATTTGGACCATGTTTTGTTCGCCCATTTCAGGTAAAACATTCTTAATGTAATCATTAAATAATTGGTTTGGACTGAACATGATAACATCACTACTGGTTAACTTGCCCCGGTAGCGATAAAGCAGGTAAGCAATTCTTTGCAAAATGGCAGAAGTTTTCCCAGAACCAGCTGCACCTTGAACAAAGAGCAAGTCAGCACCGGTATTTCTAATAATCTTATTCTGTTCACGCTGAATAGTCGTAACAATTGATTTCATCTGGGTGCCGGATTTTTCGCCCAAAACTTCCAGCAACATTTGATCGCCAATGGATTCATTGGTATCAAACATATTAACGATCTTGCCGTCCTTAATCACGAACTGCCGTTTTTTAGTCATATCAACGGTAATTTCACCCTCAGGAGACATATAAGAAACCTTCCCAATTTTTCCATCATAATAAATGGAAGAAATTGGTGCTCGCCAATCATAAATTAGAAAATGGTTATTCTTATCGGCAAAGGAGCCCAGACCAATATAGATAGTTTCTGGTTTCTCTCCATTTTCTTTAAAATCTACTCTGGCAAAATATGGTTTTTGCTCTAGTTCTTGCACTGTACTCAGTTGCTTTGCGGCATGTTGCCAGGCATTTTGACGTTCATCAAGCAGTTGCTGCTGTTGGTGAATAGACAATGCAGTTTCCATTGACGTTGAATAGCCGTCATAATCTAGTTTTACATCATCAAAAAAGTGTGAATTAAGATCTTGGGCTTCACCTTCAGCGGACTTAATTGACGAAGACAACTCGGACTTTTTAGCTCTAATCATTTTCAAGATCCGGTCGAGATGCTTTTGCTCAAATTCTTTATCATCCATCGCTTTTGTCATAAACTCACCTATTTTTTTCAAAACTTGCATTCTATTTTACCATGAAATCGGTTTATATTAAAATCTTGCACTTATTTTTTCAATCAGTAAAATATAGGCAATTAAGATAATTCAGACAGTTTATAACTATAATTTAATATGCTAAAGTTAGTAAAATATGAAACTTTTACCATTTTTCCTCTATAATGTAAGATAATGGAGTGATTAAAGTATGAAAAATTTTCGTCATTTTTTTTCTAAACTAGCGTGTGCACTAGTTGTAATTCTGACAATCGGAAGTGCAATAACTCCCGTTGCTGATAACTCATTAACTAACTGGTCTTCTCAGACTGTTTACGCTAAAAAGGCTAAAAAGAAAACTAAAAAACACAAAAAGGCTAAAAAGAAGCATGCCGCTGTTACAACTTCTTGGCGGTGGAAAAAGCCTACAGCTTCGGTCTACATTGATCTTAATGATAATCAAGAACTGATTTCCGCTACCAATGAGGCGATTAAAGAGTGGAATGATACTAAAGCTTTTACTTTTACCAAAGCCAAAAGCAAGAAAAATGCTAAGATTGTAATAGAACAGATTTATAGTCCCAACACAAACTATGCTGGGTATACTACTTTTCATTATTATGTTAAAACTGGAATTATGTACTCTGCTTTAACCAGGTTGAACATTTATTATTTACAAAATTTTTCACCATATAATTATACGTATCAACGCATTCTTAATACCGTTGAACATGAATTGGGACATGCAATAGGTCTTAAACATAATAATGGGGTTTCGGTAATGTATCCAACCGGTTCACTCTATCCAATTGAGCCAGATGATGTTGCAAAGGTTGAAAAATTATACGGGGAATAAGTTGAAAAATTTGCGAGGAGTAAAATGAAAAGAATATATATTGTGCGTCACGGTGAAACCTATATTAATCGTTATAACAAAATGCAGGGCTGGTGTGACACACCACTCACAGAAAAAGGAATTGCGGGAGCCGAACAAGTGGGAAAAGTCTTGAAAGACATTCCTTTTGATATTGCCTTGTCAAGTGATCTTAAGAGAGCAAGTGATACTTGCGATATTATTATTAAGCACAACATTAATCATGATGAAATTCAGCACATTGCCACCCCATTTTTCCGTGAACATTTTTACGGCTATTTTGAAGGTATGGATTCGGATGCTGCTTGGCAAATGATTAGCGGCCCACATGGTTACACCAGCCACGCAGAAATGCTTAAAAATGAATCTCTAAACACTGTTAAAGATTGGATTAAAGAAGCTGACCCGTTTCATGACGCTGAGAATGCCCATGAATATTGGCAAAGACTAGATAAGGGTTTTAAATTAATCAGCCAGTTAGATGGCGCAGAAAACATCTTACTTGTTACTCATGGCTTTACCATCCACAGCATTGCTGACCGCTATGGTGATTTTGAAATTAAAAAGCGGCCTCGTAACGCTTCAATTACCATAATGAATATGACGGATAAAGAAATGAAAATTGTTTCATATGACAAACTGAAACTGTAGTATTTTCTTTAATTATAGGAGAAAATTTATGCAATTAGAAAATGAGCACTCAGAAATCACTGACAATTTAAACAACTGGAATGACCGTGCTGTTGTACATGCAAATGGTGGCTATGGCGATCTCACTCAGTTTGTTAAAGATAAAAGTGCTGTTACTACAACTGTTAAGCGTGACTTCGCCGTACTCAAGCCATACTTATCTCATAATACGGTTAAAAACAAACGACTACTTCATCTGCAATGCCACATTGGTGATGATACTCTTAGCTGGGCACGTCTAGGTGCTAAAGATGTATATGGCCTTGACTTTTCACCTGTAGCTTTAAAATATGCTCGCAAGCTAGCTAATGAGGCTAATACTCCAATCACCTATGTAGAAGGTGACGCGCGTTATGCCGCAAAAGCCTTACCCGAAAAAACGGGCAAATTTGATATAATTGTAACCAGTGCCGGTACGATTACCTGGCTACCTGAACTAAAGTCTTGGGCACAATCAATTGCGCAATTATTAGCGCCTGGGGGTATTTTTATGATTCGCGATAATCATCCACTACTGTTTGCACTAGATAATGCTGGACTGGAAATTAAGTTAAATTACTTTAGTGGCACTGAAAATACCTACGAATCAGATGCTTCATATACCTCAAATTCTACTGGGAAAATTAAACATCAAACTAATCATAATTGGGCGCATGATTTTGCAGAAATTATTAATACATTAATTAATGCTGGTTTGACCATTAAAAATGTCGGAGAACACCAGGTTAGTGATTGGAAGTCTTTACCTTCGTTAGTCTATGATAAAGACCAAGAAGGCTGGATACAACCAACAAATTTACCGCAAGTGCCATTGACCTTTTCAGTAGTAGCACAAAAGCTTTAATAACTTCTATTCAATACTTCAAAATTTTTTCGAAGTATTTTTAATTTTGCTTTTAAGTATATATTTTTGCTATAAAAGCATTGATTTTTAATTTATAAAGATATATACTTTATTCGTAATTTGTAAACACTTACATAAAAGGAGTGCGATTGAATGAAAGAACAAAGAAAGTTGCCAAAAAGCTTTTTTTGGGGGAATTCTGTTTCAAGTATGCAAACTGAAGGTGCTTGGAACGAAGATGGAAAAGGTTTATCAGTCTATGATATTCGCCAGCCTTCTGCCAACACGTCAGATTGGCATGTAGCAATCGATGAATACCATAGATACAAAGAAGACCTCGACATCATGAAAGAAATGAATATGAATATGTATCGCATTCAAATTTCATGGTCACGAGTTTGTCCAGACGGAGATGGTGCATTTAATGAGAAGGGTATAGAATTTTATGATCATTTAATTGACGCTATGCTGGAGCGAGGAATCGAGCCAATGGTTTGTCTCTATCATTTTGATATGCCGCTTAAATTAGCGCAAGCATACAATGGTTTTATTTCAAAACACGTTGTTAATGCCTTTATCAGATTTGGCAAAAAAATGATTGATCATTTCTCTGATCGCGTTAAATACTGGATTGTATTCAATGAGCATAACTTATATTTCCAAGATGAAGTCTTCAATATTTCTGGATACCAAAGTGGCAATAAAAGTTTAACTGACATGTATACCATTTTTCATCATACAATGATGTGTCATATAAAGTTAGCCAACTACATTCATGAAAACTATACTAATGTCAAGATTGGCGGGATGTTAGCCTACCAACAAATTTATCCACAAACCAGCAAGCCCGAAGACGTTTGGGCTGCCAAACAAGTGCAGGAATTTTTGAATTTTAATATTTATGATGCTGATACAGGTCGGGGGTATGCCCCAGAAGTCCTACAATATGCTAAAAACAATGACATTGATATGGACATAACTGAAGAAGACATAGCAGATATGAAAAAGGCACAAGCTGATTTTCTGGCTTTTTCTTATTATTCTTCTTGGGTATTATCAAGTGATCATATTCAAAAAGGCGAAGCACCTAACCGCTACTTATTACAAGGTGGTGTACCGGCAAAATACGTTAAGGCAAATGAATGGGGCTGGGCAATCGACCCCCTTGGCTTTAGAAATGCGATCACTACTATGTATAATCACTACCATATCCCGATTTTTCCTATTGAAAATGGCATTGGCCTCAGAGAAAAGTGGGACGGGCAACACATGATTCAGGATGACCAACGAATCAACTATCACCAAGAGCACATCAAGGCTATGAAAGATGCAATTTTTATAGATGGCGCTCAAGTTTTAGGGTATTTAGGCTGGGGTTTAATAGATATTCCCAGCTCTCAGGGCGATATAGAAAAGCGCTACGGAGCGGTTTACGTCAATAGATCAAATCATGATTTAAAAGATTTAAAAAGAGTACCCAAAAAATCATTTTATTGGTTCCAAAAAACATTTAAAAATAATGGAGATGAATTATAATGGCTAAGCAAGAAAAATCAGGTTTCAGTGCCTTTATTAACAAAAAGATATTGCCTCCAATAATGAAATTCGTTAACACTAAAGCAATAGTTGCCTTACAAAATGGTATGGTCTATTCACTACCGTTTATCATTATCGGGTCAATATTTTTAATTCTCGGCAATATTCCAATCCCTGCAGTTGCTAATGCAATTAATGCATCAGGCTGGGGTGCTTTCTTTGCTCAGGCAAATAACACTACTTTTCAGTTGATGGGTTTATGGGCAGCTATTGGTATAGCTTATGTCTACGTTAAAAACGAAAAGTTTGAACCTTTAGCACCTGCCTTAACTTCTGCAGCTGTATTTATCATGTTACAGAATTTAAGTATAGATAATCCCCTCAAAGCTGCTTTGGCTGGCGGAATTACTAACGGCAATGCCACAGTCATGACTGGTAAGGCTGTGACTGAAAATATTGATAAATTACCACATGCTTTACAAGCATTTTTACAGTCACCGGTTACTGGCGTTATTAATACCAAATGGCTCGGTGGTGACGGCATGATTGCCGCTATCATTATCGGATTACTTGTTGGCTGGATTTACAGCAAAATTATGAAAGCCGGCTGGACTATTAAGATGCCCGAATCTGTCCCACCCGCAGTATCCAATCAGTTTACTGCAATGATTCCAGCCGGAATTATTCTCACCGGAGCAATGTTAATTTTCGCTGGCTTTAGTTCATTTGCACATACTGACTTTTTAAATTGGATTTACAACACATTACAAATCCCACTACAAGGAATATCAGATTCATTCGGTGGAGCACTAGCAATCGGATTTTTAGTTCCTTTCTTCTGGTTCTTTGGAGTTCATGGTGGCTTGATCATGGGTTCTTTAGTTGCACCAATGCTACAAGCCAATACTGCTGACAACGCTCGACTATTTGCGGCAGGCAAATTAACATTTGCTAATGGTGCTCATATTGTTACTAATGAGTTTTATAACAACTTCATTAATTTGACCGGTTCAGGAATAACAATTGGCTTGATCGTATTCTGTTTAGTAGCAGCACGATCAGAACAACTAAAATCAATTGGTAAACTGGAACTAGTTCCTGGTATTTTTAACATTAATGAACCATTTTTGTTTGGTATACCTATCGTGATGAATCCTATGCTGGCAGTGCCATTTTTCTTAACGCCAGTAATAGTGGCAGCTTCAACATATTTCGTAATCAAACTGGGAATCGTACCTCCTCTTAACGGAGTAGCGGCATCGTGGACCACGCCGGCAGTTATATCCGGATTTTTAATAGGCGGGTGGAAGATGGCTATTTGGCAGGCCTGCACATTATTAATTTCGACAGCCGTCTATTGGCCGTTCGCTAAGAAGTACGATAAAATGTTATTAATGCGAGAACAAGAACAAGTAACAAATAAATAAGTAAAAAGATGTCACAAATAATGCTAAACTTAAATGTGACATCTTTTTTATAATAAAAATCAAAAAATTTTAGCAGAATAGTGGTGATTAAAGGATGGCAAAGGCAAAATATTTAACAGTTGTTCAAACCATTGTTAGTAGAATTAAAGCTGGCACCTATCAAGCTGGGGATTTATTACCTAATCAACAAACTTTAGCTAATGAATTAGGAGTTAGTCGATTAACCGTCAAAAAAGCTTTAGACGGCTTGGAGAGAAAAGGGATAATTTATAAGCAGTCTGGTTTAGGCACTTTTGTATCGAGTGATATCCCTATTCGCAGCAAAATTGATTCCCCGGCCAACGTGTTTACCGGCTTAATGGAATTGATGAAAGCAGATAATATAAAAAGTAAAATTATTAAGTTCTCTGTTGGTTTTCCTAATAAACAAATTCAAAAAAACCTTAGTTTAACTAGCTCTGAACCGGTTTATAATATCATTCGCCTAAGACTTGTAGATGATAATCCTCTTGTCATTGAGCATACTTATATGCCCGTCAATTTAGTTCCCAACTTAAATACTGATATTTTGCATTCATCCATATATAACTACATCCACCAAAAATTAAAGCTAAAATTTGGTCATGCGTATCGCAAAATCAAAGCTACTAAGTCTGATGAATATGATCAGAAATATCTGGCAGCTAAGAAAGATGACCCTATGCTTGAACTGGAACAAATTGTCTGGTTAACTAATGGCAAACCTATTGAATATTCGATTAGTCGCAACCGATACGATCAACGAGATTATACGATTATTGAAAATACCAGGTTTTAAGTCTGAATTACTAATTTCCATAGGGTTAATATTTTAAAAACGAAAAGGTTCACATCAGTGAGCCTTTTATTATTTTTTAACAAAATTATTCAGTTTTAAAAGTTTTTCCTACTTTACCATTGACTAATTCCTCTACTGCCAGTGGCTTTTCAGGATTATGATTTTTATCAACATTAATTTTGCCAGTTACACCAGTAAAGTTTTGGATATTGCTTAACCCTTTAGCAATTTTTGCAGAATCATCAGATTTTTCATTTTCGATTGCTTCTTTAATCATATATACAGCATCATAAGCTAACGCTGAAAAGGTTGGTGCTTCTTCGTGGTAACGCTTCTTAAAATTCTGCATAAATTTAGAAGCTGTGGGATCTTTAGCAGTTACTTGAGTTGAAAATGGTGTTGTGTAGTAGATTCTGCTTGCATTTTTAGCTCCAGCTATCTGGGCCAGTTTCGGATCAGCCATGCCATCACTGCCAATAATTGGCACTTTAATACCAATTTGACGTGCTTGCTTAATTATTAAACCAACTTCAGTGTAATAACCAGGAACGTAAATGGCATCAACCTTCTTTGCTTTAAACGAAGTTAAAACAGCGTTAAAGTCCTTGTCTCCTTCTGAAAAAGTTTGACTATCAACAATTTTACCTTTATATGCTTTCTTAAACGCTTTAGCCAGACCATTGCCGTAATCACTTGAGTTATCAGTGTAAACGGCTACTCTTTTTGCCTTAATGTTATTCATTACAAACTTGGCAGCACTGCTACCTTGAAAGTTATTTTGGTAGCATGCTCTAAAAACAAATGGCTGTACTTTGCCATTCTTTTGTAAAGTGTAATTCGGATCCGTCGCTGAAGGACTGACACTTGGCACTTTTGCTTTAGTAATATTAGGTATTTCGGCTGTACCCACATTGGTAGTGGCGGGGCCCACTATTGCCGCAACTTTATCTTTATTAGTTAATTGGGCTGCAACAGAAGCAGACGTGGCAATTGCTGTTTTATTATCATGCACAATGAGCTTAATTTTCTTCTTTTGACCGTTAACGTCAATGCCGCCTTTTTTATTAATTTCACTAACGGCTAGTTCAATTCCCTGCTTTTGAGCATTGCCATAACCAGCAGCAGCTCCAGACAATTCCATGTTAACGCCAATCTTGACAGTTTTATTATCCTGTTTAGTACCAGTACTGCCACTACTTTTTGCTACAGTACAGCCTGCCAGCATGAAAGCTGCAACACCAGTAACAACAACACTCATTACTTTTTTAATGCCACTAATATTATCCATCTTTTAGTTCCTTTACTCTCTAAAATTAATTAAAATGCCAACAAAAAAGCCTCATTCAATTCAATGAACGAGGCTCAAATTATTAATTAGTTAAACCCCAATCATTGACACGCAAACTAGGGCTTAACTGCTTTTAAATTACATAATGTAATTCATACACGTTAAGTCCTGCACTCCAACAACAAGGCAACTAAATTCTGAGTTTGAAAGATATTAATATTATTTTGTTTGTTTAAAGATTTCATTGTCATCAAAATTACCTCCTCAGAATTCTATGTAAACTTTAAGTGCTTGAATATGTGACTTTATAATGAATTACTCTCACAGTCACTACAACAGCTTTATTATGTACTAACCGCCAAAGTATACTTTCTGCACCTCTGGGTTAGCTAATAGTTCCTGACCGGTACCACTTAGTTGCACTACACCGGTAGCCAATACATAACCCCGATCTGCAATTGATAATGCCTGTTTAGCATTTTGTTCAATTAACAAAATAGTCGTACCTTTTTCGTTTAGTTCTTTAATAATTTTAAAAATTTCTTGAATATACAAGGGTGATAACCCCATTGAAGGCTCATCAAGTAGTAACAATTTAGGCTTAGCCATTAAGGCACGTCCCATTGCCAACATTTGCTGTTCACCACCGGATAAAGTGGCAGCATCCTGACTACGTCTTTTTTGCAAAATTGGGAAACGCTCAAAAATCTCTTTATACGTCTTAGAAACTTCGTCATGATTTTTTTGTAAAAATGCACCCATTTGCAGGTTTTCCATTACAGTCATGCCAGCAAAGATATGCCGACCCTCAGCTACTTGTGAAATACCCGCACTCACAATTTGCGGTGCACTTTTATGATCTATTTCTTTTCCAAGATAAAAAATTTGACCGCTTTTAGGTTTAAGTAAGCCAGAAATAGTTTTAACAATAGTTGATTTGCCAGCACCATTTGCACCAATCAGGGTTACAATTTCTCCCTGGTTAATTTCAAAACTGACATTCTTGACAGCCTGAATAACACCATAATTTACAGACAGGTCACGAACTTCTAACATTGCCATCTAGTCATCACCCTCTCCTAGATATGCTTCTATAACTTTAGGATTTGCTTTGATTTCTTCAGGTGATCCAGTAGCCAGTATTTCACCTTGATCAAGTACGTAGATCCTTTCAGCCAAGTTCATGACTAAAGACATATCGTGTTCAATTAGCAAAACCGTGATTTGGAATTCTTTTTGAATATACTTAATAAGGTTAGTCAAATCTGCCGTTTCCTCAGGGTTCATTCCCGCCGCAGGTTCATCCAAAAAAAGAATCTGCGGATGTGTTGCTAATGCCCGAACTACCTCTAAACGTCTTTGCGTTCCATAGGGCAAGTTTTTGGCTAGAGTTTGCTCATTCTCTGTCAAATCAAAAATTGCCAGTAATTTTTGTGCAGCTGCCCTCATTTCCTTTTCAGTTTTATAGAAACTTGGTAAGCGAAAAACCGTTGTTAAAAAGTTTTCCTTATATTCATTTGTCATTGCAGTTAAAACATTATCCATTACTGTTAAGTCTTTAAATAAGCGAATATTTTGAAATGTACGGGACAAGCCTAAATCTGCAATTTGAACTGCACTTTTATGAGTTAAATCATAATTTTTATCATCAACTTGTAAATTAATCTTTCCGCTAGTAACTTGCACCATGCCGGTTAGCAAGTTGAACAAGGTAGTTTTACCAGCACCATTAGGTCCAATCAAGGCAACTAGCTCGTGCTTATCAAGATGAAGTGAAACATCATTAACAGCAGTCAACCCACCAAATTTTCGCACTACATGGTCAACATCTAATAAGTGTGGCATATCTAGCTCCTTTCCTTTTTACCGAAATGACGGGTTAAATTTTTAAGGGAGAATTCCCAGTTACCTAAAAGTCCTGCTGGCTTAAAAATCATGATTAGTATTAAAACTATAGCATAGATCACCATTCTTAATGCACCAAAGCTTTGTAAAGCGGTGTCTAAGACTCCTAAAACGATTGCTGCTACAAATGTGCCAGTCATACTGCCAACACCACCCAAAACAACAATAACCAGTATAGAAATTGATTCCATAATGCCAAAGTTTGAAGGTGAGATTGTTTGTAAGAATGAAGCATGTAGACTGCCGGCAATTGCAGCTGTTGCGCCTCCTAAGACAAAAGCAGCTAATTTCCATTTGGTGGTATTAATACCCATTGCTTCAGCAGCTATTTCATCTTCCCGCACAGCCTTAATTGCTCGACCATTTTTCGAACGAATAAAATTGGTCAAAATAATTGTAGTTACACAAAACAAAATATAAACAGTGGGCCACGAACATAACTGAGGAATATTGTACAATCCGGCTGCTCCACCAGTAATTTTCAAATTATTAATGACATTCCGAATAATCTCAGCTGCTCCTAAAGTAGCAATTGCTAAATAATCACCCTTTAGGCGAATGAAGGTAGCTGTCCCAATAATTGCTGCAATGATAATAGCCAAAAGTACCCCTACGAACATTGAAACTAAGAAGCCAGCTTCACTACTCATACGTTGAGTAATAATTGCAGTAGCGTATGCTCCTATTGCCATAAAACCTGCATGACCAAGAGAAAATTGACCACTGAAGCCTATAATCAGGTTCAAGCCAGTTGCTAAGATAATATTTATTCCAATCGTGACCAGCATGTTTTCAATAAAATCATCTATGACGCCAACCATTATCAGCGCATTGATTAGGTAAAATCCACCTACCATTAATAACAGCCACGACAAAATGTATTTCCAATTCGATTTCATTTTGCCACCTACACCTTCTCTTTAGTATTTTTGCCAAAAATGCCAGCAGGTAAGAAAAGCAAAATAACTATTAATACCAGATAAACGACTGCATCTTTATATGCCGACAAGCCAATTGACTGGAAAAATGTCTCTAAAATTCCGATTAAGAAGCCACCAAGAGAAGCTCCAGGTACTGAACCAATTCCACCTAAAACGGCAGCCACAAACGCCTTAATACCAGGTGTCATTCCCATTAAAGGATCAATTTGGTTATAATACATTCCAATTAAAATACCTGCAGCACCAGCTAAGGCAGAACCTAAAGCGAAGGTAAATGATATTGTATGATTAACATTAACACCAACTAATTCAGCTGCAGCAGGATCAACAGAAACTGCCCGCATCGCTCGACCCATCTTAGTTTTTTGAATAATCAGCTGTAACGAAACCATTAAAATCAGAGCGGTAACTAAAATCAAAATTTGAACGTTTGAAATTTGCACCCCACCAATATTGTAATTAACTTGTTCAATTACTTGCGGAAAACTACGAGCATTTGAACCGACAAAATATGACATACCATTTTCTAGTAAGAACGAAACACCAATAGCCGTAATCAGTACAGCTATTCGAGGTGATTTACGTAGTGGTCGATAAGCAAAATATTCAATCACTACACCGGAAACTGCACCAATAATCATTGCAGAAAGCAGTGCTGTAATAAAGTTAAAATGCCAAACATTAATCACATAGTAGGCAAAGAATGCACCTAACATATAAATATCGCCATGAGCAAAGTTAATTAAGTTAATAATGCCATAAACCATGCTATAGCCTAATGCCAGCAAGGCATAAATTGATCCTAGTGACAAGGCATTAATGATTTGCTGTAAAACTGTTTGCAAATTTAAGCACTCCTTTTATTTTTATTTACTCAACACGAAATGAGTCGCTTACTTTACCATTAGTCAATTTTTCAATAGCAATCGGCATTTCAGGATTATGGAACTTATCCATGGTAATTCTACCGGTAACACCATCAAAATCTTTTATCTTAGCCAGACCTGCAGCAACTTTAACGGAATCATCAGATTTTTGTTGCTCAATAGCCGCTTTTACTAAATAAACTGCATCATAAGCCAAAGCTGAAAATGTTGGCGCTTCTGAATGATAACGAGCTCTATATGCTTTAATAAACTTAGCAGCTTTTGAATCTGGGTTTTTAGCAGCTACATTAGTTGAAAATGGCGTGGTGTAATAAATATTAGTTGCATTTTTAGCACCTACTATTTGAACTAGTTTCGGATCACACATTCCGTCACCACCAACGATTGGAGCTTTAATACCCATCTGACGTGCTTGCTTTATGATCAAACCAAGCTCTGTGTAATAGCCGGGTACATAAATAGCATCGATCTTCTTAGATTTAAATGAAGTTAAAACAGCGTTGAAGTCTTTATCACCGGCAGAATAAGTTTGACTGTCCACAATCTTGCCTTTATAAGTTTCCTTGAAGGCTTTAGCTAAACCAGTACCATAATCACTTGAGTTATCAGCATAGACAGCTACCCTTTTGGCCTTCAGCTTTTTATCGACGAACTTAGCTGCGCTCTTTCCCTGGAATGTATCTTGGAAGCAAGCTCTAAAGGCATAAGGCTGCACTTTGCCGTTCTTCTGTCTGGTGTAATTTGGATCAGTTGCGGATGGACTAACGCAGGGAACAGAAGCCTTGGTAACATTAGGAATTTCTGCTGTACCGCAGTTAGTAGTAGCTGGACCTACAACTGCAGCCACTCTATCCTTAGTTGCCAATTGTGCAGCGACTGAAGCCGAAGTAGCAATTGAGGACTTGTTATCACGGATAAGCAGCTTAAGCTTCTTTTTATGCCCGTTGACGTTAATTCCACCAGCCTTATTAATTTCGGAGGCAGCTAGAACTATACCTTGTTTTTCAGCACTGCCGTAGCCAGCAGCAGTACCAGACAACTCGATATTAATACCGACTTTGACTGTATCTTTATCTTGGTGTGTACCTTTGCCTCCCCCGCTTTTCGCCACTGAACAGCCTGCTAGCGCTAAGCCAGCCATTCCCAACGTCAGGACACGCAACATTCTTTTTGAAAATTTACTCATCATTTTCTCCTTATAAATAGCTTGGTAACCAAAAACCTCATTCACTTAATGAATGAGGTCTTAAGTCAATTATTAGTCAAGCCCCATTCATTAGACGCAAACAAGGGCTCAACATGTAAAATTACTAGAAGTAATCTATTCAAGCTAAGTCCTACGCGACAACAACAAGGCAATTAAATTTTGGGCAATAATATTTTCAGCATTACTTCGCATATTTAAATATTTAGCTTTCATTAAAATCACCTCCCAAAATTTAATTTAATACTTAGAATTATAAAAAAAGAACATTAGCATGTCAAGATAAATTTACAATTATTTTTAGCAAAGCTTTAAGATTTTTCTATTAAATTTATTCTTAGAAAAATTCGTTGATTTCCTACCATAATAAATAGTGCCAAATAAGCATGTGATTTTGTGAGCTTTATGGTAAAATAGAGTTATTGAGGAGGCATAAGTATGTTTGCTACGGTTTTTTATTGGATTATAATTGCTGCTACCGGTCTTTGGGGAATATGGTCAGCAGCCTGGTCGATTATATATGTTGTTAAACATGAAAATGGCAACTTATGGATTTTTGCAATTATTAATGTTTTGATTTTAGTTTTAATAGGTCTGGCTGATTTAATCTATAGTACTGAAGGAAATCAGTGGTACTGGTTTGCTTCTACTAGGGCAGACATTAGTCTTTTGGTTTACATGCTGATGGCTTACTGCGCTCTGGTGGTTTTACAAGCCATATTTGGTTTCACTCGTAAGCCTAAAAAGGCATAGAATTAAAATTAACAATTAATTTAGATAACTTTTAAATATTTTCATTATAAAAAAAAGAGGTTGAACTGTTTTGACTACTAAATTTGGGAAGTCATAGCAAACATTAAGTCAACCTCTTTTTTATAATTAACAATTTCTGGTAAGCATTTTACGGACAATATCAGCGACCTTTTCATATCCCGAATACTCGGCAAAGTTTTTCTCAAGTAGCGCCAATGCGCTATTTGTAAAGTCATTTGCTAAATATTGTGCATGCCTAATCCCACCTAATTCATTCACCAGAAAATCAATTTGTTCTAGTTCCACAGAGTTAAGATTTTTACCTTTTTTAACCAATCTCTCCAATTTACCGGTAGTATCTTTTTTTAACGCAAAAATTAGCGGTCCAGTATAAACACCATTAACTACATCAGATAATACCGGCTTTTTTAATTCAGCAGTAGAAGAGGTGTAATCTAAAATGTCATCCCGCAGTTGAAATGCCTGACCAAATAGCAAGCCAATTTCTTGGGCTTTCTTAGCAAGCTTTTTACTAAGGCCACCTTCGAGTGCACCAATATAGCAAGCATAGCCAAACAAACTAGCCGTTTTGCCCCGAATCTGTTCAAGATATTCTTTTTCCGTAATCGCAATATCATATTCATTACCAAACTGTGTAGTTTCACCAGCGAGTATTTTTTGCATTGTACTGCCGTTAACACGCAAGTTAGTTATTTTTGAAGTATTTTCACTTAGCAGCTGTAATGACAAAGCAAATAAGAAGTCTCCAGCATATAACGCTATTGTTTTGCCATATTTGGCTTGAACTGATGCCCTGCCTCTTCTAACATTTGAATTATCAATGATATCGTCATGAATTAAAGTGGCATTGTGCAGTATTTCGATCGAACCGGCAATATTAATTAATTTTTGCTCCCTGTTGCTTTCACCCATTTCTCCAAATAATAGAACAAAACTAGGACGTAATTGCTTGCCAGGCTTAGAAAATGCATATCTAACTGCTTCTCCCAGTTTACCTTTTGGCGTCCGGATATTTTTTTGAATTGTATTTTGGACTTGCTGTAACTCTTTTTCTAGCCTTGACATGTTAATTACCTTTATTAATTATTTCCTTGATAAAACTCAATGCATCAACATAATGCAGTAAATAGCTACTGACAAGACCAACTATTGTTCCAGAAAGAATTCCGAATACTGTCAATAAAGGCAGATACAATAAAACATATTTACTATGCGCTATCAGCACCGCAATTAATAATTGACCAAAATTATGACATACGCCGCCAAGAATTGATACTCCCATTATGCTAATAAATCTGGGAACCAGCGGTAAAAATAATTTCATTAAAAACAAACTTAAGAATGAACCTGCAGCAGCAAACAAAAAGGTGCTAGTACCTCCTGTCATCAAAGCAGTTAATACCAGGCGTAAAAATGTCAGTAAAACACAATTATTAAAAGGTAAAATCATTAATGCAATCATCGTAATAATATTAGTTAAACCAAGCCTGGCACCAGGAGCAAAGAAAAAGGGCGAGGGAAACATTTGCTCAACAACACTAAGAATAATTCCTTGTGAGCATAGAATTCCCGTAAACACATATGTGCGTAAATAGTTATTTGTTTCAGTCATAATATCTAGATCTATTCATTACTATCAATTTGATTTTTATTTTTTAACTCAATTAAAAATTTATGTGGCAGGCAGACTATTGTATCCCCGCTTTCGCTTTTCCAGCCTTCTTTAACACATACTTGGTCCTTACAATTGGCATCAATTACCCGAATCTTGTGATTTTTTATTTGTACAATATTAATTTTACCATTTTTCTGATAACGCCATTTCTGGTCTTTATTCAACGGAAGCTTTTTCACTTCACGATTATTAATTTTGACGATTCCTATAATTTGATTGTCAGCTTTTTCCTGATTGTGCAACATATAAAAAGGAGTAAAACTAATGATTAATAAAACTATTATAATTAAAAAATCACCAAGTTTAAGCTTCTTTAAAATTTCCATGTATTACCTCACTAACAATTAAAACTAAAAAAGTCTTACAGATAAAACCATAGGACTTTTTAGAGTTACCATTGTTAGTTCTTTACCCCATTTTTATCGACATGATAAATTGGCTTCAAGACACCATATCTCAGCTTAGTAAGCTTCTTTTCTAGCCATGGAACAAACCACATGTCCAGACCAAATGCTCTACCTGAGCCGTTCATAACTGCTATTGCCGCAAATATCATCCAAACATTTACCCAATAGTTCATTCCTGATAAACAGAAAATAGCTACAAAAATTGCACTCATACCACCAGCAAACCAGGTGCATAATCCTAAAACCAGCATAATTCCTAATGCAATTTCCAAACACGTCATTGTCTTTTGAGCAACTAGTGCCGCATCCTTATTAGGAATCACTAGCTTGGTCATTGACTGTACCCAGTTTGGCATTTTATCAAAAACGGCCATTGGTGAGTGACCATAGTCATAGTTCAATGAAAATAATGCTGGAGCGGCAGATGTTGCTGCTTTGCCACTTGCCGCTGTAGTAGCGGCTGCTTTCTGCGAGGCACCACTGGTTGCAGCTTGCACGAGCCACGGGAACTGCAATTGCAACTTATTGGTAAACCAAGAGCCGCTGCCTTGAACTTTATACCAGCAGTCTACTAACCACATTAAGCCTAAGTAAATTCTCAAAGGTACAGTCCATAAGACATTGCCATACCGGTTAAGATTGCCGCGCCATAAAGTTGGGCGCTTAATTCTGAACCATTCATCCATAATATAATGGAAGAGATAGTGACCAGAATAGATTTCCATAAAGTAAATCATGTCCACTATGTCTTTCATTAAGATTGCGAAAAAGCCGCTCAGATGGAAAGTGTTAACAAGAGCGGCCACACCCCAGGCAGGCCCTAAAGAAACCATAAATCCTGAATAAGTCCCTTTAAATTTGACTGGTTCACTGCCGTTAATCTGGCTCAAAATATTTCTTAAAGCACACTTACCAGCAGATTCAGCCCCTTGAACCACTTGTGGTTCACCGCGGCCGCTGCCGTTAGCATCATAAAGAGCAACGTCTCCTATGACGTAAACATGTGGATCAGTTGGAATTTGGGAATATTCATTAACTATAATTCTGCCAGCTCTGCCAGTCTCAAAACCAAAGTTTTTAGCAGTATCAACAGCTTTAACACCCGCAGTCCAAATTAAAGTTCTGGTTGGATATGTTGAACCATCTTTAAGATCAATATAATTTTCATGAACACCAACAACACCAGTATTGACTTTAATTTCCACACCTTGTTTTAAGAGATATTTTTCTGCCTTATCAGCATCAGAGCGATCAAGCATATTCATAACCGTTGGTGCCATTTCCATCATAGTTATCTTGATGTCATCTTTTTGCAGATTATATTTTTTAGCTAAATCACCACGCCAAGAATTTAATTCACCAGCCATTTCAGTGCCAGTAAACCCAGTACCAACAACGACAAAATTAAGATACTGTGCCCGCTTTTCGGGATCGCGTTCTTTAGAACCTAAATGAACCATCATATCAATGTGGTCACGTAGTTGCTCTGCATCGTCCAGATTGCCTAAAACAAAGCCGTTTTCTTTAACACCAGGAGTATTAAAGTCATTAGGCTGCGAGCCAATAGCTAATATGACATAATCATAGGGATAACTGCCGTTATCGCCAATAACTTTTTTAGTAGATTGATCAATTTTGGTAACATTGTCAGTTACAACATCAACATTTTTTCTCCGTGAAAATAAACGTTGCAGATCATATTTCAAACTTTTGGCTTCTACCCTGTTAGCCGCAACTTCATGAAGTGAAGTCATCATAGTCATATAAGGATTTTTATCAATCAGCGTGATTTTGATATCATGCCGCTTTTTTAATTTCTTGGCAAGATGCTTAGTCGTATACAGACCACCATAGCCGCCGCCAATAACTACAATATTTGTTTCAGCCACTTTTAACACTCCTTAATGCGAATATACTAATTATGTTATATTATACTAGTGTTTTGGACTATGGTAAAGTGGTCACTTTCACAAACTATGTTCGTAATATTTTACTTATACGATTTAATTACTATCATTATAAGTTTCCGCTTTCATATTTTGTAGTTGCACAAAGTAGAGCTCTATCTTATAATTATAGTAAGTGAACACGTACACAATGTTATAATCTTTTATTATTACTGAGGGAGATATTATGAAAAAGAATAATTTAATATATGGTACTGCAATTCTGGCACTCTCTACACTTTTATTAAGTGCTTGTTCAACCACAGCTAAGAAAAGTTCTTCAAGCGATTCTAAGCCAAAGGTAAGCAAAGTTGAGAAAAAGAAAGCTCCTAAGCAGATTGCCGGTGGCAAACTGCAAGACGGTGTTTACAAACTAGTAGAAGACAACTATTTCAACGGTTACCGTGTTAAAGTATCTATGACCGTTAAAGATGGTAAAGTTACAGATACCAGTTATGACAATGTAGACAAGAACGGCAAGTCCAAGGCAAAGGATACTAAATACGAATCACAAATGAAGAAGTATTCTCAAGCAAAGATTGGCCCTAAAGAATACATCTCGCAACTACAAAAATCATTTGCCGCAAGCGGTGCTAATTCGAGTGCTATTCAAGTTGTTTCTGGAGCCACCAGTTCCAGCACCACTTTAAAGAATTATGTCAACCAGCTGACTCAGGCTGCACAAAAAGGTGATACAGCTACCATTCACATCAATAACAATAAGAAGATGAAAGATGGTACGTATAAACTGGCTGAAAAGAACTATAGTCACGGTTATCGCCAAGTTTTAACTATGGTAGTTAAAAACGGTAAAATCAGTGACTTTACTTACGACCAAGTTAACAACAAGGGCGTTTCCAAGACCAAAAATGCTTCTTATGAAAAGCAAATGAAGAAGGTTAACAAGATTGGCCCTAAAGAATACATTCCAAAATTACAAAAGGAATTCATCAAAGCTAAGGGCAACACCGAAAAAGTACAAGCTGTTTCCGGAGCAACGGAGTCTTCCTACTCATTTATTGCTTATGCTGAACAGCTAATTAATGCCGCTCAAAAAGGTAAAAGCGGAACTATCAAGGTTGACAATATTGTTTACCAGGAATAAAAATATAATTAGTTAATCACAAAAAGAGTGACATTTAGCCGCTCTTTTTTATTAGGAGAAATAAGTTATATGAAGAAGCAAACAAACAAGTTTTTGCTGATATTTTTGGCACTGCTGGCAAGCTTCAGCCTGACAGCTTGCTCAACTCAAAGTAAAGACACAACGCCGGCCAAAACCGCTGTTACCACTACCCCCACTTCAGATACTCAATTTTTAATGGGAACCGTTTGTACTATTAAGATTTACAATAAACACCAGCAAAAAGCATTAAAAGCAGCTTTCAAGCGCATTAAGCAGCTAGCCACTGAAACTACTGTTAATCAAAAAGGCAGTGAAATAGACAAAATTAATAAATACGCTGGCATTAGGCCTGTAAAGGTTACCCCAACCATTTACCGTATGTGTAAAGATGCTTACCACTATAGTAAAATTTCTGCTGGTACGTTCGACTTAACAATCGGACCAATTACCAGTTTATGGCGGATAGGCTTTCCTGATGCCCATAAACCTAAAGCAAGCACAATCAAAAAACGGCTACCACTAATTAATTATCATAATGTAGTTTTTAATGATCAGAAACAAACTGTTTTTCTTAAGAAAAAGAACATGATGCTTGATTTAGGCGGTATGGCCAAAGGATTTATTTCTGATGAGGTCATGAAAGTATTGCAAAAAAACGGCGTGACCAGTGCAATTATTGACTTAGGTGGCAATGTTTACGTTCTGGGTAATTCTCCTACAAATAACAGTAACTGGACGGTGGGAATTCAGGATCCGAGCGCTGCGCGTGGTGATGCTATCGGCTCTTTACCACAAAAAAATGCAACTGCAGTAACATCGGGAATTTATGAACGATATCTCAAAGTTGGTAATAAAGTTTATAGTCACTTAATGGATCCTCAAACAGGTTATCCTTGTCAAAACAACTTGTTAAGTGTCACAATTATTGCCAAGCGATCAACCACTGGCGATGGCCTTTCAACTGCTGTATTTAATCGCGGCTTGAAAAAAGGCTACGACTATGTGGAGCATAAGCCTGGTGTAGAAGCAATATTTATCACCAAAAAGAAAAGAATATATATTACTTCCGGCTTGAAAAATAAATTCAAATTGTTTTCAGGTAATGGTTACCGACTTGCAAAGCTTAAAAACTAGTAATTAATTTTTCTCTGTTAAATGATGTTCTGAAAGGAAAATTCAATGGAAGCTAAAACGAAGTACAGTCATTTCACAATAACTGATTTTTTTGAACTGGTGCGGCTTAATACCAAATTAAACAGTTTAATGCCGTATTTATTAGGAATACTGTTTGCTTATTTTTATTTTCATACTTTTAGTTGGCAGAATTCTTTAATATATTTAATTGCTCAAGGAGCAATCGCTTTATTTGTGACTGGCTTTAACAATGTCCAAGATTATCGCTTAGCCAAAAGCCGGGACTATCAAAAAGAACACAATTTAATTGGTAAGCGTAATTTATCACCAGCAACTGCAATGGCGGTTATGCTTAGCCTGCTTTTAATGGCGGCGGTCTTAGGCATTTGGCTAACTGTCCGAACTAATCTCTTTATTTTACTAATCGGTGCCCCCGGACTTTTTGTCGCCGTATTTTACACATATGGTCCGATTCCTTTTTCAAGAGTACCATTAGGAGAAATTCTTGCCGGTTTATTCGAAGGACTGGGAATTATGTTCTTAGCCGTTTACATCAATTCACCAGTAACCCAATTAGCCTATTTAAACTTTGACTGGCCTCACTTTATAATTGGAGGTAACTTGGCCAATCTGTTATTAATTTTTTGGGTAGCTTTACCACAAGCTTTCTTTAACGCAGCAACGATGCTGGCGGACAATACCTGCGATTTGAAGGAGGACTTGGCTAATGGCCGTCACACCCTACCTTCATACATTGGAGTTCAGAATTCCTTAAACTTATTTAGCTTTTTAACCTTGGCTCCATTTGCAATAGTCGCTATCAGCGTCATATTTCGCTTTTTACCCATTTGGCAACTATTAATTTTTGTAACTTTACCTAAGTTATACAAAAACGTGCAGGCATTCAGACAAAAGCAGACCAAGGATATGGCTTTTTGGGTTGACGAAGATAATATCAAGCACAGAGTACCCACAACTTTTGACTTGGCTCCGCAAAATTTGTTTTGGTTTCAGTTAATGCAAGTCTTTGGGCTGATTTTGGGCATTATCTTTCATTAAATAAACACAATAAAAAGCACGCTCATGATATGACCCCCAAAATTAGGACAAATTTGGGGGTCATCTTTATGTCTAAATTATCTAAACAAGATAAAAT
>NZ_CALYQV010000020.1 GCF_945290125.1 uncultured Lactobacillus sp.
CCTAAATTGTTATAAATAACAGGATTAGTCTTCGACTTCGATACCCATGCTTCTGGCAGTGCCTTCGATCATCCGCATAGCAGCTTCGACATCAGCAGCGTTAAGGTCCTTCATTTTTGTTTCAGCAATTTCCTTAACTTGATCCTTAGTGACCTTACCAACCTTCTTGGTATTAGGCTCACCGGATGCCTTATCGATCTTAGCAGCTTGTTTCAAAAGAACTGGAGCTGGTGGAGTCTTAGTTACGAAATCGAATGAACGATCTTCGTATACTGTGATGACTACAGGAATTATCATGCCTTTTTGGTCAGCTGTTCTAGCATTGAAGTCTTTAGTAAAACCAACAATGTTAATACCTGCTTGACCTAAAGCTGGACCAACTGGTGGAGCTGGTGTTGCAGCACCAGCTGGAATTTGTAATTTAACAACATTTACAACTTTCTTTGCCACGGTCAAAACCTCCTTGATTCCGTGCGTGGTTAAAATGGAAAAGTTACCTACTTTTCCTCCCACAATAATAAAAGTACTTTAATATAGTATCATCGATTTAGCAATTTTGCAATAAATGACCTGTTATTAGCTAATTTTCTTCACTTGATCATAGTCGAGCTCAGTGGTGGTAGCGCGGCCAAACATGTCTACCGAAACAAATAATTTATATTTATCGGGCTGAATTTCAGTAATTTTGCCTTCAACACCATTAAAAGCGCCATCAATAATCGTCACAGTTTCCCCTACTTCAAAATCAATCTGTGGCCGTTTCGCCGGTTCACCTTGTTGGCGTAAAAGTCTGTTTACTTCTTCTTCTAAAAGAGGAGATGGTTTCGAGCCACCACCATGTGAACCCACAAAGCCGGTAACATTTGGTGTATTACGGACAACAAACCAACTTTCATCAGTCATTACCATCTCTACCAGAACGTAGCCTGGAAAGATTTTTTCTTCTACTTCTTTTTTCTTATTATTTACCTTTTCAATTTTTTCTTGCTCAGGAACCATAACGCGAAAGATATAGTCTTGCATTCCCATACTTTGTGCACGTGACAATAGATCCGATTTAACCTTATCTTCATATCCTGAGTATGTGTGAAGCACATACCACTGCTTCTTAGTTGTTTCTACCATTATTAGTAATTCTCCTTTTATTTTTGGCAAACAAAAAAGCCTCTTACGTCAGAGGACTTTTATAACTTGTTTAATTGTACCACAAACAGAGAAACTGTGCTATTACATAACAATTTGTGTAATATTGGTAAGCAATAGATCAAGTAAACCTAGATATGCCGCAAACAAAATTGAGGATACAATTACGATTGCCGTGTCATGACGATTTTGTTTAGCTGTTGGCCAAGTAACCAGACGCATTTCTTCAACTACACTTTTAAAAAATTTAACCATAACTTACCTCGTTTCCTTATGTATAGTCATTTTACCGCAATGTTTACAAAACTTTTTTAATTCAAGCCGCTGAGTGCGATTTTTACTTGCGGTGATTGAGTAATTACGAGAGCCGCAAATACTGCAGGCCAATGATGCTTTTTTCACTGCCATAATCTCACTTCCAAACTATTGTATTTTAGCAAAAATTAGTTACTTAAGCAATTAATTTAATAATTACCTATAAACTTATTAAGTTCAAATTTTAAAAAATATAACAAAAGCAGTTGCTCAATCAAGCAACTGCTTTATAGTGGTCAAACAATTGCGTGACCACTGTGCGTAGAATATTGTATTAGTCGGATTTACTTCTTAAGATTTTCGTTTACGAAAGATTCGATTTTATCGTCAGAGTCTTTCAGGAACGGAAGCATAGCTTCCTCTGTCTTAATGGTATCTTTACCATTCTTTTCCATAAAATAATCCCAAAGAGCATCTCTAACTGGAAGATCTGAATCACTCCAGTCAAAAACTTCTTTCATGTGACGATCTAACAATGCAGTCTTCATAACTTCTTCTGCCATCTTAACTACCTCCTAAAATAATTCTACAAGTAAAATTATACCGCATTTTCTGAATGTATACTATAAAAATACTAATTGAGCAATGTTTGGCGCATTTTTTGTACAAGGCGTGACCGCGCTCTTGTTAAAGTTAGCTGGCTGATTTTTAAGTTCTTGATTACATCTTTTTGTTCCTTAATGCCTAATCCCACTAACAGCGCATTGATTTCTAAATCTGATAATCTTTCCGTTAAAACAGCAATGTTTTCACTTAAAGGTATTTCTGGTATAGAGGCAAAAGACTTATTTAAAGGCAGGATATGATTTTTCTTTGCCGTTTCTAAAGAAATTGATTGTTTCAAAGCTTGTCTGCGATAAGCATTATCATACCTAACTAGAGATCTTGCATGATTGGTAAGTCGGGTCTTATAATAGCTACCGAATTTTCCTTTATTTAAGTCAAAGCCAATTGCTGACTCATGACAAATAATCAGTGCATCCTGCTCCCAATCCTGGTTATCATAGTAGCGAACATGGTATATACTCTTAATTTTATTAATCAAAGGTTTATAAAGCTGGCACAAATTTATTAGCGCTTCATCATGGCCTTCTTTAATTTGCTGAATTAATTCCGCCTCACTTTTAATTGTTTCCTCAGTATTCTTCATTTACTTTCTCCTTTTGGTAAATTTTCCTGAAGAATACAACAACCAAAATATCCTAAATATCGAACTTAGGTTCAAATTCAGCAACTACTTTTTTGTGTTAACTTAGCCATGACAAAAAGTTAAATTTGTTAAAACAGCATTAAATTAAAAAAGTATTGTTTAAATTTTTGCAATAGAAAAACACTCTGGTCAAGCCAGAGTGTTAGAAGCAATTATGGGAGCGGTTTCCTACTATTAAGCATTTGATAAAGCAAAACGCCTGTAGCGACACTGGCGTTAAGTGATTGTACATGGCCGACCATTGGTAAAGTCAACATCTGGTCCATCTGTTCTTTAAGAAGTCGTGATATTCCTTTGCCTTCATTGCCAATAACCAAAACTGTTTTACCATTACTATTCCATTGACGATAATCTGTACCTTTCATGTCAGTACCAAAAAGCCAGTAGCCTCGCTTTTTAAGCAACTTTGCAGTTTGGACAAGATTATTTACTCGCGCCACTGGGACATAATCAATTGCACCAGTCGAGGTTTTGGCAACCACAGAAGTTAAACCTGTAGCTCTTCTTTTAGGAATGATAACTGCATCCACCCCAGTTGCATCCGCTGTTCTTAAAATAGAGCCTAAATTATGTGGATCTTCAATTGAATCAAGCATTAACAAAAATGGATCCTCTTTGGTATTTGCAAATTGATCTAATAACTGCTCCAAATCAGCATACTCAAAACTAGCAACTGTTAAAACTAATCCTTGATGGTTCTCACCTTGGACTAATTTATCCAATTTACTTTTAGGAACAGTTTGTACAACCAATCCTTTTTGTTTAGACAGGGCAAAAACCTCATTAGCAAAGTTTTCTTTTATTCCTTGTTGCAAAAAAATCTTGTTTATGTGATCAGCATCTTGAGTTCTTAAATAATCCAGCCCAGCATGTCGACCATAAACAAAATCCTTATCACTTGAAGTCATACTTTTCGATGCCCCCATTCTCAACGGTTTTAATACACCATTTTGTTAATTCTTCAATACGACTTTTTTTGTTTAAAAGTTCCAAGTAGCCCCAAACTGCCTCAAAACCTGTAGATAATTGGTAGGTGGCTAAACTGGTGTTTTTGGCTTTCGTGTAAGTTTTTGAATTTCTTCCGCGATGAAAGGTTGCAATCTCATCTTCTGTCAGCAGATTATCGTCTTGCAGTTTTGTAATTAATGCCGCCTGGGCCTTAGCCGAAACGTAATGGGTTGCCCGTCTTTGTAAAGATTGAGGTTTAACAATGCCGCATTTTATTAGGTGACGCCTAATAAATATCTCATATACAGCGTCCCCGAGATAAGCTAAAGTTTGCCCATTTAATGTATCTGGATTAACATTATTTTCTATCATTATTTTAGTTTTATTCACGTAGCCACCTTGTTCCTTGCGGTGTATCTTCAATAGTGATGCCCATTTGTTTTAGCTCATCGCGCAGTGCATCGCTTTGTGCCCAATCTTTATTTTTACGAGCTTCTTCACGTTTTTTAATTAATCGCTGAACTTGCTCATCATCATTTTGATTTTCAGCGGTAATTAAGCGCTGTACATCTATCCCGAAAATAGCCAGCCAGCTTGTCAAAAGCTTAGCTGCTTTTTTAAGAGCATCTTTATCAGCATTTTTAGCATTAATATTAGCATTAATTTCTGGTAATAAATCGTAAATGGCAGTTAAGGCATTCTGCACATTAAAGTCATCGTCCATAGCTGTGATAAATTTTTGCTCTGTGTCTTTAATTTTAGCGTTCAAAGATTCTGACTTTTCACTATCTGATTCATCTTTTAGTCGGTATTCAAGGTTATTAAACGTATTTTTGAACCGCTGTAAAATAATTTGTGCCTGTTTTAGATTTTCCGCTGAATAGTTAATTTGTCTACGATATTGAACACTTGCCATAAAGAAGCGTAATACTTGTGGATCTACTTCTTGTAGTAAATCATGGACTGTCACAAAATTGTGCAGTGATTTGGACATCTTTTCAGCATCCGCTCCAACTGTCACAAAGCCATTGTGCATCCAATAATGAACAAAAGTTTTACCAGTCGCAGCTTCACTTTGTGCTATTTCATTTTCGTGATGGGGAAATTCCAGATCCTGGCCCCCACCATGAATATCAATAGTTTCTCCCAAATATTTAATAGCCATAACTGAACATTCTATGTGCCAACCAGGACGGCCCATTCCCCAAGGTGATTTCCAAGCTATTTCATCCGAATTTTTTTGCTTTTTCCATAAGGCAAAATCAATCGGGTCTTTTTTACGCTCTTGTTCTGCAGCATTAATATGTTTAGAAGCCCCTTCTTCAAGTTCGGAAATGTTTTGACTACTAAGTTGACCATAGTGCTTAAACTTCCTGGCATGATAATAGACATCCCCGTCTGATTCATAGGCATATCCTTTATCAATCAGTTTTTGGATAAATTTGATAATCACAGTGATTTCATGTGTAGCACGAGGATTTTTAGTAGCTGGCTCAACATTTAAAGCAGCAATATCTGCAAGGTAAGCTTTAATATATCTTGCAGCCAAATCGGATACAGTAAGATGTTCAGTCTGAGCTTCAGCGATCATCTTGTCATCTACATCCGTAAAATTAGACACATAGTTAACTTTGAACCCACGAAATTCTAAATAACGTCTGATTGTGTCAAAAGCAATGACGCTTCTGGCATTACCAATATGAATGTAATTATATACCGTTGGTCCACAAACATACATTGTCACTTGCCCCGGGACTATCGGCTTAAATTCTTCCTTTGTATTAGTTAAAGTATTATAAATTTTCACAGCGGCTGACTTGCCTTTCTAAAATCTTATATTCTCATTTTACCAGAAACCGTGACAAATCCTAACAAGCAAAAGATTTAATCTTAATGTAACCAAATTTCTTTCAAATATAAACTAAAACAGCGTATTACTCGTTCAATAAAGGAATAATACGCTGCTTTTATTTACAAGCCGTTTTCGCTCATTTGTTTTAATGTTAAGTCCAGATGATCTAACACGCGTTTTTTACCTAAGAGCTCCATCGCTTCGCCAATTCCTGGTCCTACCATTGATCTCGTGGTAGCAATTCTAATTGGCATAAACAAACGTCTGCCCTTAATTCCAGTTGCTTGACGGGTCGCCTGTACCGCATTCATAATTTGCGGTGCAGTAAAACGTGGAATTAAATCAATTTGCTTTTTAAATTCCTCAATTACTGGTCTAGCTTCATCTTGACGAATTTCTGTAATTTCTTTTTCACTTAAATCTTTAGGTGCGTTAAAGAAAATCTTAGCCAGATCCACAATTTGTTTTGTATAAGACATTTGTACAGAATAAATATTGACTAATTGTCTTACCCATTCCATCTTCTCTGGATTGGGATCTTTTTCAACCAAACCAGCTTCCTGCAAGTTGTTAAGCGCCAAATCCAAAAGCGTGTCCCGATCAGCTTTTTTAATATACTGGTTGTTAATCCACTCCAGTTTTTTCTGGTCAAAAGCAGCAGGAGAATTTGACAAACGTGCAGGATCAAATTGCTTAATTAATTCTCGCTGACTGAAAATTTCACTTTCGCCCACAGGAGACCAGCCCAATAAAGTAATAAAGTTAAACATTGCATCAGGAAGATAGCCTAGATCTCTATATTGCTCAATAAATTGTAAAACAGATTCATCACGCTTAGAAAGTTTCTTACCAGTTTCAGAATTAATAATCAAAGTCATATGACCAAACTTTGGTGGCTGCCAGCCTAACGCCTCATAAACTGCTAATTGTTTTGGTGTGTTTGAAACGTGATCATCTCCACGCAAAACATGGGTGATTTCCATAAGGTGATCATCAATAACAACAGCGAAGTTATAAGTTGGCATACCATCACGCTTTTGGATGACAAAATCGCCGCCAATAGTATCAGATTCGAAACTTAGATGTCCCTTAACAATATCATCCCAAGAATAGGTTTCCATTTCTGGTATGTGGATACGAACAACCGGCTTTAAACCCTTCTTCTCTGCTTCTTCTTGCTTTTGAGCAATTTCAGCAGCTGTCATGCCCTCATACTCGTAGGTATAATGTGGGGCAATGCCCATTGCCCGTTGTTCTTCACGCTGCTCTTCCAACTCTTCTTCAGTTTTATAAGAATAATAGGCTTTACCCTCATCAATGAGCTGTTTAATATATTTATTGTAAATATCCTTACGCTCAGATTGGCGGTAAGGGCCATAAGCGCCACCTTTATCAGGACCCTCATCCCAGTCGATGCCGAGCCAGTGTAAATTTTCCATTTGAGACTGCGAACCGCCTACAACATTACGTTTCTGGTCCGTATCCTCAATTCTTAAAACGAAAGTTCCCTTATTATGCCGCGCGAACAAGTAATTAAATAGCGCAGTCCGTGCATTGCCAATATGTAAGTGCCCCGTTGGACTTGGGGCATACCTTACCCGAATTTTTTGTTTAGCCAAAATTCATGCCTCTTTCAAAAAGTAAATATAAACAATTTAAGTTTACCCGTAATAGTCAAAAAGTTCAATATTCGTTAGCCTAAAACCAGTTTTAAAGCTTGTGGAATACTTGAAACCGGAATAATTTCAATATCTGCGTTTTTCAGGCTGCTATGCATATTATGTTTGGGAATAAAAATACGCTTAAACCCCGTTTTTGCTGCCTCCTTAATTCGCGCATCTATTTGATTAACTCGCCTTACTTCACCAGTTAAACCGACTTCGCCTACAAAACAATCTGTGGGCAAAATTTCCTGATTTTTATAGCTTGACGCTATAGCCATGACAACAGCTAAATCTACAGCCGGTTCATTAAGACGTATTCCACCAGTAGCAGCTAAATAAACATCCTGATTTTGTAACATTAAGTTACCCCGTTTTTCCAAAACCGCTAAAAGCAGTCCAGCACGGTTATAATCAATACCTGACGTGGTTCTTTTAGCATAGCCAAAAGCAGTAGGGGTTACCAATGCCTGAATTTCTGCCAAAATGGGACGAGTTCCTTCAAGTGAAACAACAATAGCAGAACCGGTTGACTGGGGTAAACGCTCATCCAAAAAAATGGCAGATGGATTAGTAACCTCTTTCAATCCATTATTAACCATTTCAAACATGCCAATTTCATTAGCTGCGCCAAATCTGTTCTTAACGGAGTGCAAAATGCGGTAGGCATGGTGTTCATCACCTTCAAAATAAAGAACAGTATCAACCATGTGTTCCAAAATTTTAGGGCCAGCAATTGCTCCTTCTTTTGTAACATGTCCGATAACAAAAACGGTAATAGCATCCATTTTTGCTATTTTCATTAACTCACTAGTGACTTCTCTTACTTGTGATGCTGAACCTGTCATTGAGTCTAAACTAGGCTCATTCATAGTTTGAATTGAGTCAATGACAACAAAGTCAGGTTCTAAATCAGCAATTTGCTGGCGAATATCTTCCATATCTGTTTCTGGATAAAGCATCATATCATTTGCCAGCAGTCCTAAGCGATCAGCTCTTAACTTAATTTGATTAGCTGATTCTTCACCGGAAACATACAGCACCTTATATTTACCGGCTAGTTCACTCATGATTTGCAACATTAAAGTCGACTTGCCAATTCCTGGATCACCGCCAATTAAGACTAGGGATCCTGGTACAATTCCTCCACCTAAAACTCTGTTCAATTCCTCCATACTAGTCTGAATGCGTTCTTCTTTTTCAGCCTTAACATTTTCCAGCTTAACCGGTTCACTAATTCCAGTTTTCTTAATCAAGCGACTGGGACTGCCTTTAGTTGAACGATTTTGCACCGCTTCAGTTTCCTTTTCAAACTGATTCCAGGCACCGCAATTAGGACAGCGTCCTAAATAGCTGGCAGAAATATAGCCGCAAGAACGACACTTATATTTTGTTTTAAGTTTTGCCATTTAGCTTTCCTTCTTATTAGTTGAGCCAAAACCGCTTACCCTTTGCCTATCAATAGGCAAGTCATTGTCGGTTTTTAAATAATGCACAAAAATTCCCTGACCAATACGATCCCCCTTGTGAATCTGAATTGGTCTAACACCATAATTAATTAACTGCACGAAAATTTCACCTTCATTGTCATCGTTATTGTAATAATCCGCATCGATGACACCCACGCCATTTGGCAAAGAAAGATTTTTTTTAAAAGTATTTGAAGAGCGGTTAGCCAATATTAACACTTCATCTTCAGGCATATAAGCCTTTACACCTGTCGGAATCAAAAACGGCTTGAGTACATGTTCGGCCATTTCATAGTCTTGTTCGTATAGCTGATGACCATTGCGAATTAACCGAAAAATACGCACAAAATTAAGCCGCCAAATACTGGGAATTAAAACGTCTTTTGCTGCTGCTAAATCATAGCCTGCACTGGCAATTGTTTGTCTTCTAGGTAATTCCACATTTTTATTTTTATATTTAGATACAATTTCAAAGCCCCGAATTTTCTCCATGTTATCTCCTTTAAAAATCTTTAAACACTATTTTACATTAATTTACTGCTGTGTTTTAAAATCTTATATAATTAGTTTGGTAAAATTAGCCGAAATATTAAAGTTTGAAGGAAGAATAAATGTTTAACTTAGATAACCCACACCAGTTTTTTCGCGAAGATGATGATAATGGCGAAACTATATGCAGCTGGACCATGGACAAAATTAAGCGCAAAAACGCTACTGTCTGGATAATGAACCATTTCTTTATCAATCCCAAAATAGACAGTAAAAAGATTTTACACAAACAAATGGCAACAGTAATGTTTATTGCTCAAGAATCTCACTTACCTGTTTGGCCACTTGACCCTTTAGTTATTAAATACTTCGAAAGGCATTCAGAATTTCATTCGATTTGGTATCATAAACCAAATCCAGCAAACAAAAATATATAAACTTTGCAGATTAAATAGATATAGCAAAAGCAAATATATTTTCAACAATAATTAAATTTTCAAAGATAGACTACTTTATTTAGTTAGGCTAAAATAGTATTAGTTTGTTTAAGGAGGATTTTAATATAGATGACAAAAGAAATTACAAGTGCAGCCATTGACAAATTTACAAATGATTTATCAAATCATGCTGGAATTAATATTGCCAGTCATGCTGCTCAAGAAAACGGCATTTTTAAGGCAAGTCAAAATTTACAATCAAAAATTGATTTAACACCTACTTTTTCCGTAGAAATTGATACCGGTAAACCGGCTGATCAAAAGCAATCTGGTCGCTGCTGGATGTTTTCCGCATTAAATACTATGCGACACCCATTACAAAAAGAATATAAGATTAAGGATTTTGAATTATCCCAAAATTACACTAATTTTTGGGACAAATTTGAAAAATCAAACTTCTTCTTTGAAAATGTTATTGCGTCAGCAAAGAAACCGCTCGGTGACCGTAAAGTCAGCTTCCTGTTCGCAACCCCGCAACAAGATGGTGGTCAATGGGACATGTTATGTGGATTAGTTGAAAAGTATGGTATTGTTCCTAAGTCAGTTTACCCAGAAACTGCCAATTCGAACAATTCTGGCGCTTTAAACGATACTTTAAACACTCTGTTGCGCAAAGATGGCTTAGAACTACGTGCTTTAGTCAACGCAGGTAAGTCAGAAGACGAGATTGAGCAACGCAAAAATGAATTTTTAAACGATGTTTTCCGCATTTTAGCTATTTCATTAGGCGTACCACCAAAGAAATTTGACTTTGAATATAAAGATGATGATGGTAATTACCACTGTGAAGCCGGTATTACTCCTAAAGAATTCTTTGATAGATTTGTAGGCATGAACTTGGAAGATCATGTTTCACTCATTAACTCTCCTACTGATGACAAGCCATATCACAAAGTCTTTTCAGTTGAATACTTAGGTAATGTTGTTGGCGGCAGACAAGTACGTCACCTTAACGTCAAAATTTCTGAAATGAAAGACTTGATTATTAAACAACTGAAAGCCGGAGAAGTTGTTTGGTTTGGTTCAAATGTTGGTAAGGATTCAGAAAGACAGCTAGGCTTGCTTGATACCAATATTTACAAACGTGATGAATTATTTGACGTTGATTTTTCAATGTCTAAGGGTGATAAACTTGATTCTAGCGAAAGCATGATGGATCATGCTATGGTTATTACCGGTGTCGACTTAGTAGATGATAAGCCAACTAAGTGGAAGATTGAAAATTCATGGGGAGAAAAGCCAGGCTTTAAGGGCTATTTTGTAATGAGTGACTCATGGTTTGACCAATTTGTCTACCAAGCAGTTATTAACAAGAAATTCTTACCTGATGATTTAAGAACAGCCTTTGATGAAGGAGCTAAAGATCCGATTCAATTATTACCATGGGATCCAATGGGCGCTTTGGCTTTTAAATAAAGTTATTATTTCCGTTCAAAAAATTTAAATATTAAAAAGCATTGAGAAATTTAGTGGTTATATCACCTAGCAGTTTTCCCAATGCTTTTTTATACGCTTTGAATAAGTACTTAAAGCTATTTTTGCTTTTCTCGCAGTATTCCCTTCTTCAATACAAATTGACGATCATATTTAAGCTCATTAATTTGATCATGGCTGGCAACCACTATAATTTTATTTTGCTGTCTTAATTTTTTAAGCATAGCTACAAATAAGCCAATACTCTCTTGATCAATTCCACGTGTCGGCTCATCAAGCAAAATAATATTTTGGTTTTCCATCACAGCCTGGATGATGCCCACCTTTTGCCTCATACCAACAGAATACTTGACTATGGGTTCCGGATTGTCAGGATCAAGCATAAAGTACTGTAGTAAATCCCTAACTTCTTTCTCATTAAAGCGCTTGTTAAGATTAGCCAGAAAATGAAGGTTAGACATGGCTGACTCATATTCCAAAAAATTGGGATTTTCAATTAATGCCCCAACAATATCATTTTCATCCAGCTTAATTTCACCGCTGTCAGCCTTTAACAAGCCGGTAATAATCTTAAAAATGGTAGACTTTCCAGAACCGTTAATACCTGAAATATGAATTAGTTCTCCTGGCTTAGCTGTCAAAGATACGCTTTTTAAAACCAGCTTCTGACCAAATGACTTTTTTATCTGCTTAAGCTCTAACATTATTTCTCCTTAAAAGCCACCATAAATTTCATGGATAGCCCGATATAACTCGTCATACACGGGACTATAATTTATTAAAATATTTTTTTCTATATAGTAGTGATAAATTAAATCTATGATTATCGCCATTAGCAATAATAAATAAGGCCTATGCCAGTTATAGCCACCGACTAACAGCCAAAGTAGAAGCAAAAAAACCAGGACATGTAGTAGTATGAGTTCAATGCCCACAATTGGATTACCAAATTTAAATAAAGGGTAATCAGTAAAAAAATACGGAACAAAAAGACCTAATACAAAAATTAAACAATAAATTGTAGCCAGTACCATTAAGTACATGATCATCGACTTATTCTTTTTTCGCACCGTCACAAACACGTTGATGTTGCGAAAAGTAAGTATCTGCTTATAAAATAGCAAGAGGACCGCTGGCTGCAAATACAGTGATACCATGTGAAAATTGAGGTATTCGTTTGGCAATTCCATGGTTTCCGGTGAACCTGTTTTTATAAGTATAATGCTTCCCATTAGTCCTATTAAAAATACGATAAAACCATTTAAAACAAGCCTACGAGATATTCGCTTTAAGCGCATAATTAGTCCAGCTTTCTTTTCTGCTGCCACAGTTTGATTAAGTAAGCAGCAAATAACAGATAAAGCAATGCAACCAAAACAAAAAGCAAATATGAATTAATCGGTGGCAAGCGAGATCCTAACGCAAACTGTCCCGGTGCAAGTACAGCAAATGGAAACCACAAATACGAGAGGAAGAGCAAAAATTCATTGCCAAGCCGCGATATTATGATCGACAATAAGGTTAAACCCATCCCTACACACGGTCCTAAAACTAGGTAAATACTATTTTTTGATACAAAAAGACCAATACTGAAAATTAAAATAGCAAAAATACCCCAGCCTATAGCGGCTAAGGTAACGTATGAACATAAGTCGATTAGCTGGTTAGTAGAAAAATATCCTGGTCTGGCACCAATGTATAATTCTATAGGTCTGGTTTTAAAGAAAAATGGATAATAAAATAAATTAATTAATGCTAACTGGTAAAAATTAGTTAATAAAGAAAATACCACCCCAATAATAAAGGAGTTAATAATCCCTGCTTTGATAAAGCCATGATATCCGACTCTTTGCTGGACAGCGCTAAACATATTATTATTTTTAAAATAGATTAAGAGACCGGCTCCAAAGATAGGTACCAAGGCCAACAAAATAACTAAATTTATAATATTTTCGTTCCAACCATTCGGTTGAATTGAAAAGAAAAACATAACCGAAATTTCAACTGCTTTGCCCTTTAATGGTATTGATCCTGCTTCAGATTTAGCGGCTATAAAAAACTGCCAGGTAATCAAAAGAAAATAAATAATTAGAAAAATAAGAATAAATTTTTGGGTTCGTTTTAGCATTAGCAAAGTCTTCTTAACAAATATATCTTTGAATAACTATATCATGTATAATATCAATTATAAACTAAAATAGTATGAAAAAAGTTAAAAAAAAAACTAATTTTTCCCTATTAAAAAATGCTCTTATTGTTGCCTTTATTCATATGATTACTTAAATAGAATTAAAAACTTAACATAGACCTACTTTCTTAACAAAACGCATAAAAGCTGCTTTGCCCTCTAAAGTTTGTTTGAAAACTCCTGCGTCTTCCAAAACGCGAGCAAAAACAAGACCTAGTTCTTTTTGCAGAATTTGATCTACATTTGCATTAGTGACTTCATACTTACGGCTAATTTCCTTAGCCCACTCAAGATGCATAGGTGCAATACTGTTAGGCTGGTTAAGCAAAAACTTTTTTACCTCAAGCAACTCGGGCTTCAATCGTGGCGGAAAAATCGCTAATCCCATTACTTCAATTAAGCCGATATTTTCTTTTTTAATGTGTTGTACATCAGCATGGGGATGAAAAATTCCATCAGGATATTTATCTGAAGTCTGATTGTCTCTTAGGACTAAATCAAGTTCATAAGTTTGTTCATGTAAACGTGCAATTGGGGTAATAGTATGGTGAGGTATGCTGTTAGTAAATGCCCGAACTGCTACTTTTTCATCACTATATTTTCTCCAGTTTATTAAAATTTTATTTGCTAATTTGATTAAGCTATTTTTATTTAGACCACGTAAACGGATCACAGACATAGGCCACTTGACAATACCTGCTTCGACATCATCAAATTCCTTAAAATTAAGTTTTTTATCAATTGGTGCTTTTTCCATCGGAAAGCGATGCTTGCCACCCTGATAATGTTCGTGCGCTAAAATCGAACCGCCTACGATTGACAAATCCGCATTGCTACCAACAAAATAGCCCGGAAATTTAGCCACAATTTCCAGTAAATTAGCAAAAGTTTGTTCATTTATTACCATTGGTTCATGCTTTGGCGCTAAGAAAATGCAGTGCTCATTAAAATATGCATAAGGAGAATATTGAAAACCCCAGGTTTCATCTCCTAAATGAAAGCGAATGATACGGTGATTGGTGCGCGCAGGATAATTTACATGACCGAGGTAGCCCTCATTCTCCATACACAACTGACACTTTGGGTATGACTTTACTTTAGCATTCTTGGCTGCTGCAATTTCTTTGGGATCTTTTTCCGGTTTGGAAAGATTAATCGTAATTTCTAGGTCGCCGTATTTACTTGCAGCTGTAAAATAAATATTTTTTGCAATAGCTCTAGTTTTAATATAATCACTATCTTTACCCATTTGGTAAAAATCAGCAATTGCTTTTTGTGGTGAGCTCTCATAAGTTTGCCAGAAATTGCGGTTAACAATACTTGGTCTAGGGACAATCAAATTCATTAATTGTGCATCTAGGACATCTCTAGCGGAATTATTGGCTGAGCACTTCCCTGAAATTTGGGCAACCTGAATCAGCTCGTCTTTAAGATCCAGTAGGCCTTCCTTACTGGTTGTTGCTTTTCTTGCCTCATCACCAACAAGGGCCAGAATTCTATTTCTCAAATAAATACGATCAAGTTCCGTAAAATCGCTGTGAGCAATAACTTGCGTAATAAATTTATCAATTAGATTCGTTTTATCCATCTCAACTTTCCAATATTATAAAACTTTTGTACCATCAGCAGTTTCTGCAATATAAAATGAAGGTAAGTAGCCAATCTTTTCTTGGTAAATATCAGCGACATTTTTTTCAAAAGCTTCAACTTTATTTTTGGCAACCAAAGCTATCGCACAGCCACCAAAACCGGCACCAGTCATTCTTGCACCCAAAACTCCAGGTTGCTTCCAGGCAGTATGTACCAATGTATCAAGTTCTTTACCCGTCACTTCATAGTCATACTCTAAAGATACATGTGAAGCATTCATTAATTGACCAAATTCATTTAAATCACCCTTTTGCAGTGCTTTTTCAGCATTTAATGTCCGTTCATTTTCCCAGACTGCGTGACGACAGCGTTTCAGCAGGTTTTCTGTTGGTAAAAGGTAACTATTTTCATCAAAAACTAAACTATCCAATTCACCCAGCGACTGAATTGACAGTTTCTCCTGTAAAAAGTGCAGACCCTTTTCGCATTCTGCTCTACGCTCATTATATTTTGAGTCTGCTAATGTCCTTTTCTTGTTAGTATTCATAATAACAATGACATTATCCTTCAAATCAAGGGGTACTAGCTCAGACTCCACCTTTTCAGTATCAAGCAGAATGGCGTGATCTTTTTCACTCATAGCAACTGCATATTGATCCATAATGCCAGAATTGACGCCAATAAATTCGTTTTCAGTTTTAACTCCCAGTTTGACGATTTCTAACTTAGAAAAAGTTAATTTAAACTGGTCCTGCAATAAAATACCAATTAACATTTCTAAGGCTGCAGACGAAGACAATCCAGCTCCATCAGGAATATTGCCATTAATATAGATATTAAGTCCATGATCAATCTTGGCACCATTTTCGAACATAAAATGAAGCATCCCTTTTGCATAGTTTGCCCATGAATCTTCTTTGGCAAACTGCAGCTGGTGCATATCAGTTTCTACTACTCCCATATCGGCAAAATTAGCAGAATAAAAACAAAATCTTTCATCAGTCCGGGGACTGGCTGCACCATAAATCCCTAAAGATATTGCACAAGGGAATACATGACCTCTATTATAATCTGTGTGCTCACCAATTAAGTTAATTCTACCAGGCGAAAAATAACAGTCGGTTGGTTTTTGGTGATAAATATTACTAAATTCTTGCTTGAGTTCTTTAATTTTCATTTGTATCCATTTCCTTTTAAAAGCGCTATCAACATACTGACAATTAAATTATACTTCATTATAATTTACCAACAAGGCTTGAAAATAAATTCTCAATATTAAAAAAAGTTTCGTTTTGTCGAAACTCTTTTCAAGGATATTACCAAATATGTAATAATCTATCTGGATGCAATTTACATAAATTAAATTGATGCACATGCTGCGGCCGGCTTTGGGGAAATAGTTCCAAAAAATCAGCCGGATTAGCTAGCCCCGTAGAATATGACCAAACACTCTTAACCTTTTTAATAGGATCAAGCATTTCATTTCTAACCGGATACGCAGAAATCAAAAAATGTTTATGATGAAATTTAAATACAAAAAACGGTAAGCGAAACTGATTAACAACTTCATCCTTGGTTTTACCAATCGTAACTACATTACGATATGTGTCATACTTTTCTGTAAATAAATCGTTAAAAGAAAAATAAAAATTGGAAATGTGTACACGAGGAAAGTTTTCTTCCGTAACTTTATCAGGAATTGCAATGACGTGAGCAAAATGATCCAAATTACTTTCCTTTTGCGATAGTGCTTTGCCTAACTGATTAGGGCTTATCACATGCGCCCACTCAGGCACATCGAAGTTATCTTGATATGATAAAAACATTTCCTTAATCACATTTGGCTTAACCCAATCATATTGTCTGCGAATTTCGTTACGATTTAATAAATTCCGCAAAGTTTTATGATACATCAAATCAACGACAAATAACTCATAATGATAACGCTCGACCCAGGATTGATAATGTTCAATATTTTCCGTAAAAATATGAGTACTATCTACAATAACCGTTTCGCCGCGTTTCATTTTTTCTTCCACGAGGTAATCCACCACTTTTTCCGTTTGCTCATTTGCATAACGGGGAATAACTTGATGTAAGCAATCTGTTTCTTCTTCATAAAAATAGGTTAGATTCGCCAATAACAATCTTATCTGATCACGACTAATTGCATATGGCTGTAAGTGATGACGAGAAATAAATGAAGATTTACCAGAGCCGGGTGCGCCTCGTAATAAAAATATTTTACGCATGCCTCTACTCCAAACTAAAAATGTAAAATTTAAATGATATCGTATTAAATTTTAACATATAATTGCAGAATTCCTTACTATTGAACTAAAAGCTGCGTAAAATCTTTTTATCAATAATTCTTAATTGCTGATCAAAAGTATAAACTATTGGCTCTGCATTTGGCACTTCAAGCTTGATAATATCGTGATCATTGATATTCTCTAATTTTTTAATTAATGCGCGCAAACTTGAGCCATGAGCTACAATTAATTGATCCTCACCCATTTTTAACCTACTGGCAATATTGTTTTGATAATAAGGTAATACTCTCTTTTGCGTTTGATAAAGACTTTCAGCTCTTGGCAAGAGGTGAATGTCACAACTGGCATAGCGTCTAGAAGTCACTTTTTCACCCAAAGGAGGGACAGCGTAAAAGCCACGCCGCCATTCTAAAACTTGCTGTTTACCAAATATTTGGCGTGACTCATCTTTATTTATTCCACGTAATTTACCATAATGCCTTTCGTTTAAACGCCAAGTCTTAGTAAGAGGTAAATATAAAAAATGACAAATATCGGCCACTATATTTGCTGTTACAATTGCTCGAGTTAAAACAGAAGTATGAATGTGGGTGGGCTTAAAATCGGTAATTTCTTTAATTAAATTGCCTGCAGATTCAGCTTGTTCTCGTCCTTTAGCAGTTAAACCAACATCATTCCAGCCAGTATACACATTAGACTTATTGGCTGTACTTTCACCATGTCTTAGCAATACTAACTTAACCATTTTACTTTACCCAGTGCATTATGATTAAAGCTAAACCGCTAATAGTAAAAATGATTCCTAGTATCATAAAAGGAGTTACACCATGATTATGATTGCGATACCGTCTGTTATAAGCATAGGCAATATCATATAAGCCGACTATCAAAACGATAACAGCAGTAAAAATACTGATTTTCAAAATTATCTTTCTCCTACTTATTCACGATCAGTTACAATCATTTTATCATTTTTTCCGCGTTCACATTCAACTTGAAAATTAATATGATTAATGCCTAATTTTTGCAGTTTTGCACTAATTTTTTGAGTCAGTAATTCAAACTTTCTAGCAGTCAAATCAGGGTCCACATTAACGTGCGCATCAAGCATGATATAACGATCGCTATAACGCCACAGATGTACATGATGAATGTTTTTTATTTCTGGAAACGATAAAACAATTCTATTAACTTCTTCCAAATCAATATCGGGATTGGATTCCATTAAGACATTTGCTGCTTTGGCGGTTATTTCACAAGCTTCATGAAACACAAAAACTGAAACCAATAAGGTCATTAACGGATCAATCCAACTAATATGCCAGTAGTAAATAAAAATAGCACCTATTACCACTGCTACGCTTGAAAGAGCATCACTCAACATATGCATAAATGTAGAGCGCACATTTAAGTTTTTTTCGCCACCTTGATTCATCACGAGAATTGAAATTACATTTGACACGAGTCCAATAATGGAAACGATAAGCATAACGCCACCACTAATTTTGGTTGGTGTCCAAAATCTTTCAATCGCTTCAATAAATAGGACGATACTGATTAATATCAAGATAATTCCATTGGTAAAAGCAGCCAAAGTTTCAGCTCGCTCATAACCAAAAGTTTTATTCTTATTTTTGCGCCTGTTGCTGATAATGTGAGCCACGAATGAAATGATTATTGCACCAACATCACTGAGATTATGAACTGCGTCTGATAATAAGGATAAAGACCCCGAAACAAACCCGCCAATAAATTCAGCAACCGTAATAACAACATTCAACCCAGTTACATACGCAAATCTTTTTGTAGTGTGATCCTTCATAATTTTCCTTTCAATGCTTAAGGGCGAAAAAAGTCCTACTTTTAAGCAGGACTTTACATATCTTCAGCATTTACATTATAATCTACAATTTCAAAATTGCCATCTTCACGAAGTATTCCCCGAGTTACACTACCATTATTGGGAAAATTAATATCGTGAAGACCGTCACTCTGGTTCCAATACTTAATAGCCAAGGTTTTTAAAAAATCACCATGGGAGACTAACAAAACTCTCTTCTCATTTTTAGTTAATTCATGAAGAACATTAATAGCTCGCACCATTCGTTCGTCCAGCTCTTTTTTATTTTCAGCTAAATGACGTGGATCGGCCTTTTTGGTTGCTTCGCGAAACTCATAAATACCAACTTGATTGATAATTTTAGTTACATCTGTCTGTGGTCCAACACCTGCTGCTAGTGCAACCTGTCTCCATGTGTCCTCAATATCATCACCTTCAAAGGAGCCAAAAAATACTTCTCGAAATTCGGGTAATTTTTTAATTTTACCGATTTCCGAAACTTGATTCGCATCTTTCATCAAGTGAACTGTATCAATTGCACGTTTTAAATCAGAAGAATACATATTGTCAAAACGAACTTGACTTAAAGCTCGCGCAGTAATCTTCAGATCATTAATTCCTTTAACCGTTAAGGGAGAATCACACCATCCTTGAACCTTGTTTAACTGATTAAACATTGTTTCGCCGTGGCGGACAAAATAAATTTCTGTTGCCAATTTGCATTCTCCTTCCTTTATAACGTGTTTTAAACTATAACATATATGCCTTGTAAAAGAAATACCCAGCTTGAATAAAAGCTAAAGTTGCAATAAAGATGCGGATATATTTGGCTGGAACCTTGCGCAAAATGTCCATCCCCAAATAACCACCAATGAACATGCCGATAGCAAGAGGAATGGCCTGCAGCCAATATATTCGCGAGGTAAAAATAAAGACTATTAGTGCTACCAGATTTGCCAGACCGCAGATCACATTTTTAATTGCATTAACGACGATAAACTTTTCATCAGTTATATATGTTAATAAAACTAGCACAATTACTCCACCAGCTGCTCCAAAATACCCAGTGTAGATGCCCATCCCTAATAATGCAACAATATAAAAAATCTCCTGCCACAGTGGTCTCTTGTGTGGTTCAAGACTATGATGTTTGCCCGAAACAATTACCAAAACACCAGAACCAGCAATAAAAATAGGTACAACTTTTTCAAAAACACTTGAGGGAAAAGCCAGTAGTAAGCGACAACCAATTAAGGAGCCAGCAACAGTGAATATAGCATAAAAAGCAACTTGGCGCCAATGGCCTTTGAGTTCTTTCGTCGAAGAAATCGTAGATCCTATACTAGTCCAAATTAAGGCAGCATCATTTGTGACATTAGCGTAAACTGGTGGGATTCCAACAGCTAATAGTACTGGATATGAAGCAAGAGAAGCCATTGAAGCTACTGAAGACAATAATCCACTGGCTACGCCTCCTATTAAAATAAAAATTACTGAAAAAATAGCTGCCATTAAATTAAGCTCCCTCTTTAACGTTAATTTCTATTATAATGCTCTTGCAAAATAGTTTAAGCAGGTATTTTAATTCTGACCAATTGTCTATTTAATACTGAAGTTGAATTTAACAAATGAGTCTAACTAATAATTACTGAAACATTACAGTTTTTGCACACAAAAAGAATTAACTTTAGTCGATAATAAAGTCAATTCTTCTCTAAAATAAATATTTTGTTTTAAATTCATCTTTTCGTATCTTAAGTTACTTAATACCCTTTCTTACTCAACAGATATGAGTAACAAGTTGGAATCAAAATAACCAAAATAGTAACAGCTATAATCATCCAATACATTTCCCAATAAGAAGTTAAAAGCAGGACGATACCGCTGATAAAAAAGAGCCATCCAGCTAATCTGTGTGTTTTACGCCAATTTTCCGTATTATTCAAAGTCCATGGTAATTTAATGCCAACGACATAATTGGGACTAACTTTAGGCAGATAATTACCAAAAATAATAAAAAACAGTCCCAAAAAAGCACTAAGTATAAAGGAGCCTTTTACTTTATGACCCAGTGCATAGGCATAAAGTGACAGATTTACGATATTAGTAATAACAGGAACAAGCCAAAGGGTAATATTAACTATCTTAAAATCAAGATTTTTGGTTTCTTTTTGATTGTGTAATATAAAAAAAACCATTACTTGAAGCATAATTCCCAAAAAAGGCAGACCAATAACGACCCATAATTTATTGCTAAAAGCATTTGGCATATTAGTCATCCCAAAGTGTGTGGCCATTTTTTGCGGCAAACGATTATATAAAAATGCTCCGGTCAAAATTGGAAATAAGATTAGCAGAAGAGAGAATAATTCTGTTTGACGAATACTATTCTTTTTCATCATGATCTCCTTTCAGATCAACAAGCCAACCCATAATTTCTTCTATAATAGAAGTGTTTAGCGAATAATAAATAAAGTTTTTTTCATGTTCTTCTTCAATTAAATCAGCCTTTTTCAGCATATTAAGATGGTAGGAAATAGTAGCTTTAGTCATATTAAAATGATTAGCAATGTCTCCTGCTGACATTGGTCCATTTTTTAACAGCTGCAATATTTTGCGACGCACTGGATCTGATAAGGCCTTAAAACTAGACTCAAAACTCACATTAGTTTCTTTTCCTTTCTATTTAGACAAATATCTAATTAGGTATTTGTCTAAATAGTATCACAATTTTCGTAAAATACAATAATTTTTAATATATTAATTACAATTTTTTAAACTATAGTAAAAATAATAAAACAACTTAGGTGGCTGTGCGAGAACTCAGAAAATTATGAGTAAAAACTTGTTCATGAATATTTGTCTTTAATTTGGCTTAGCTAATCGTTATAATGCAAAGGGTTGGTTAATGAAAGGAAAAGTACACTTGGCAAAATATAAAACTTTAATTTTTATTCTTGAAGGAAGCTTATTAAACGAAAAAGTTGCAGAACAAAATGCACTCAGGCAGACTTTGAAGTTGGCGGGCAGAGAATATGGTCCAACTGAGCGCATACAATATAATTCATTACAAGAAAAGACTAAATTACTAGGATTTGATGAGCGCATCAAATTAACTTTGCAGGAATTTTTTAAAAATGACTGGATTTCTGCGAAAGGCGCTTTTGATAACCAGTTACAAAAACAAGATCAGCTAAATAAAGATGTATTGCCTTTTTTAGATGAAGTGAAAAATAAAGTTAACTTGATTTTGCTGACAAAAGAGAAAAAAGATGTGGTTTCATCCCGCATGCAGAGCACAGAACTAATAAATTATTTTTCCGCAGTTTATTTTAAAGACGATTTTGCATGTAAGTTTCCAGATAAGAAGGTTTTGACAACAATATTGCAGCAGCAAAATCTGACGCCAGCTACTTGTTTTGTAATTGGGACAAACTTAGTCGATGAAATTCAGGGTGCCGAAAATGCTAACCTGGATTCTCTTTGGCTAGCGCCCAAGAAAGTAAAAATGCCAATTAGTCCACGTCCAACTTTACATTTAAATAAATTAAGTGATTTATTATTTTACCTAGAATTAAGCTAGTTTATAATAAAGTATAAGAATTGTGAGGTAAAACAAATGAAAAAAGTAGCTGTGTTTTTTGCCGATGGTTGTGAAGAAGTTGAAGGTTTAAGCGTTATTGATGTATTACGACGCTTAGGTATTCAAGCTGATATGGTTGGGCTTACTAGTACAACTGTAAATGGTGCACACAATATCAAACTTACCTGTGATAAAACTGTTGACGATAGTCTATTGGATTATGACGTAGTAGCTCTTCCAGGTGGAACAACCGGAGCAGAAAATTTACGTGATAATAAAAAACTGGCAGATCTGATGATAAAACGGCATAACGCTAACCAATGGGATGCGGCAATGTGCGCCGCTCCCATTGCTCTGGCTCGTTACGGTGTTATAGCTGATGCTGATTATACTTGCTACCCTGGTTTTGAAGAACAAACTAAAAAAGATGCCCCAAGCGGACATTTCAAGGAAACTATTACTGTTACTGATAATGTTCACAAAGTAATTACCAGTCGTGGTCCTGCAACTGCCTGGGCATTTGCATACGCAATTGCGGAAGCTCTCGGAATTGCCACCAAGGATCTGAAAGCCGGAATGCTTTATAATTATCTGGCTGAAAATATTCAAGATAGTTTATAATTTAACATCAATAATAAAGGTGAAGCTTAACTGCTTCACCCTTTTATTTTGCCATTATGATTATTCAATACTTTACTAACTTTTTCAGTCAAAACAAGAAACAAAGCACTTAATTGCCTAGCTTTAAATAAACATGATAGAATTAAATTACACTTAAAATTTAATAACAGGAGGTATTAAAATGTGCACAACTATTGCAATCAAGTCAGATAGTGGGGACGTATTTTGGGGACGGACAATGGATTTTACCTTCGACCCTTTCAAACCAAGTGCAGATAGCAAAATGACTACATTTCCTGCAAATTATGAATTAAAGGGTTTGCATCAAAGTTGGACGACTAAATATCCATTTATGGGTATCAACGTCAATGATTCGCTTTTCTTTAACGATGGCATTAATAGTGCTGGAATCGTAGGAGATGCACAATTTTTAGAAGAGGCCTCTTGGGATACAGTAGAAAATCTTAAAAAGCGCGGATTAAAGCCAATCATTGGTGAAGAAGTTGTTGCCTATGTTTTAAGTAATTTTGGTTCTATCGTAGAAATTAAAGAAGCATTCAAACATTTAGGTCAGGAAAAAACTAATTATCCTGATTGGGAAGATGCTGACACGGGCATCCCTACTCCAATTCCAATGCATTATACCTTTAGTGATTCTAGCGGCAAAAGCGTAATCTTAGAACCAGTTAACAATGGTGCCTTCAAAATTTATGATGGCATTGGTGTGATGACCAATAGTCCGGAATATCCTTGGCATCTTGACAATCTGCGTAACTATTTGCAGTTAACTAACCATAACTTAGGCCATCACCAAATTACTGATCAACTAGATATTAAACAAATTGAAAGTGGTTCAGGTCTGTTGGGATTACCCGGTGATTACACTGCACCATCACGTTTTGTTCGTGGCACATTTATTTCTAAATTCCTAGCACCATTCCACTCTGATCAAGGAATTCCACAATTATATAATGTCTTTAAATCCGTCATGATTCCACGAGGACTTGAACATCTTCACGAGGGTGAAGACAAATGTGATTATTCTGGTTACTGGGCAGGATATGATGTTTCCAACAGAAGTTTATATATTCAACCCGAAGACTGCCCAACAATGACCAAGTTTGTTCTGGACCCTGACACAACGTCTAAAATCACTCAACCTATTCAACACGACTTTAAAGTATTAGAAACTAAAAGACAAAAAGCTCTAGCTTAAAATTTATTACCAGTTGATTTGAGTCATTAGTCTTTTAATTGTTCTATTTGAAACAAAATGAGTCTGGGAAAAATGGCTCTTTGAAGTTAAATTAAAAAATTTTACAATTTAAAAAGACCGACAAATCAACGTTTTATTGACGTGATCTGTCAGCCTTTTTAGTTAGGTTAGAGTATTTCCTAGGCTCATTTTTATAAATAATCACTATTTACCAACCAATAATGATGGATAATGTGTATAAGCTAAATCTCCTTTACAAGCAATCCAGCCTTTTATTTCCTTTATTGATTTATTGGCAATCTTTTTGTTTTGACCTTGTAGCTTTCGAGCCTCATTTTTAACAGGAATCAATGATGGCTTTTTGCCTTCAAATTGTAAATCCATGACTTTTAATTCTGCTTTGATCAATGGCTGTAAAGCTTTTTTCTTAACATTTTTATTATAAAGATCGCCATTAAAGAAGCTAACCCAGCCGTGATTTTTGCCACTTTGATCAACTATGTGCGCGAGTAATTCAACCTTACTGGTACCAAATTCAGTAATCTTAAATTTGACATTTTTATCTGCCATTTTTTTAACCCAGCTTTTGCCAAATGGTGTAGAAGTATCATTGATAACATCATTAACTGCGGGATAAACAACAGCATTCCGTGCCAATTTAAATACGTAACCTTCTTTAGCAAACCGTTTAGCAGGCGTAACGGTCATACCCGGTTCGGTTGTCCGACTAACTGCTGTTGGCTTAGCAGTATCAGTACTTTCTGCTTTGGTCACGGTTAAAGTGGTCAATGGTGTAAAAGAAAAAAGGATGGCTGCAGAACATAAAACTGTTCTAAAATACTTGTGTTTCATTTTTTAACCTCAAAAATAAACTATAATAATAATTTGTAACAAAATTGTAACTTTATTACATTTATATGTCAATAATAATTAATTATTTAACTATAAAAAATGTAAAACGCTTAACAATTTTGACAAAATAAATAAGCCTTAAAAGCAAGACTACTTTGAAGACTTATTTTGAAACCAATTTCTTAAAACACTTTATCATTTAGCAACTACTTTTGTTTACTTTTAATTGTACATTGTTAGTCAAACGTTTATTAATTTCTAAAACAAAAATTGGTACCAAACTTCCCAATAAAGCCATCAGCCAACCTTGAACTGGTAATAAAGTAAAATGTAAAAATCGTCTCAGGTGTGGTAAAAGCGTCAGTGATACAACAAAGGTCATACTTAGTAGTAATCCCCAATTAAGCATTTTATTTGATTTAAAAGTTTGCATAGTAATTGGTTGTGAATCTTTAATGGCGTAAATATCAATCATGGAGCCAAGGGCTAAAACTAAAAAGACTAAAGTCATACCCATTTGTGTGTCGTTAGCAGAAATAATAAATCTGCCATAGGAGTAAACTCCCAGAATTAAAACTGTGAAGGTTGTCGCTCTAACAATCATTCTTTGCATTAATCCCCGTCCGAGAAGACTCTCCTGATTACCTAGTGGATCTTGATCCATTATATTTGGTTCACCCGGTTCTTTACTAATAAAGAATCCTGGTATCCCATCAGCAAGCACATTGATAATTAATAATTGTTCAGCTAATAATGTTGCACCCCAACCCAAAATTGTACTGATAACCATTAAGAACATTTGAGCAAAATTAACACCAATTAAGAACTCTACCGCTTTAATAATATTTTGGTAGACTGTTCTACCCTCTGCTACAGCTTTAATAATTGTAGCAAAGTTATCATCAGTCAGAACCATATCCGCAGATTCTTTTGCCACTTCTGTACCTGTGATACCCATAGCAATGCCAACATCTGCAGCTTTCAATGCTGGTGCATCGTTCACTCCATCACCTGTCATGGCAACCGTCTTATTAAGTTCCTGCCAAGCTTGAACTATGCGGATTTTATCACTGGGAGAAACGCGAGCATAAACACTGATATCTTGAATACAATTTTTTAATTCAGCGTCTGACATCTTCTGTAATTCTATTCCTGTAATTACTTTTTGACCTGACTCCAAAATGCCAATTTCTTTAGCAATTGCTTTAGCCGTCACAAGATGGTCGCCAGTTATCATTACGGTCTTAATACCTGCTTGTTTTGCTCTATCAACAGCTACTTTTGCTTGCGGCCTAGGTGGGTCAATTAAGCCAATCATACCTGCGAGCTTCAAGCTAGAGTTGTTTTCATTCCAATTGGTTGGATCTGCATCCGCAGGAATTATTTTATATCCTACTGCCAGCACCCTCAGTGCTGCTCTTGCCAGATCATCATGAGCCTTTTGGCCTGCTTTAATTGGTTCTTTTTCATCTAAAGGTAATCTGTCCCAAGCACCTTTAACAATTACCAATTGGCTGCCATTATCAAGACGATGGACAGTAGACATCATTTTCTTATCAGAATCAAATGGATCTTCCGCTAGGCGAGGAGCTTTTTCTTCTAACCGCTGGCGAGAACTCCCCTGTGCGTGTAACCAGTTTACAATTGCAACCTCGGTAGCATCACCAGCAACTTCTTCTGAACCATCTTTTTCCATGATTTGTACATTATTAGCTAAACCCAACATCTTTAACAAATTTTGACCAGCGTCAGGTAAATCAGCGGCTTTTTTAATACCTGTTTCTAGAGTCCAATACTTAGTAACAGTCATTTTATTTTGAGTTAATGTGCCTGTTTTATCAGTCGCAATAACGTCAACACTGCCAATTGTTTCCACGGCACCAATCTGTCTGATAATAGCATTGCGATCAGCCATTCTTTTGACACCGCGGGATAAACTGATAGTAACAATAATTGGCAAAGTTTCAGGTACAGCCGCAACCGCTAAAGATAGCCCAATCATTAAGCTATCAGTTAAACTATTATTTTGCAGTCCCATGCTTAAGGCAAAAATTATCAGTCCACCTAAACCAGCAAAAAATGTCATCCATTTTGACAAATGATCCAGTTTGCCCTGCAAAGGAGTTTCCCGTTTATGAGTTTCATTTAAAAGATTGGCAATTTTGCCAAGTTCAGTTGCCATACCAATTGCATTAACTTGAACAAATGCCCGGCCACTAACAACTGAGGTTCCTGAGTACACACGCTCATCACTAGTCAAATTATTTTTTGGTTGAAAACTTTTTTTAGAAACAGGTAAACTTTCACCAGTTAAAATTGCTTCATCAACCGCCAAATTAGTTTCATCTAAAATCACAGCATCTGCTGGAACCTGATCTCCAGTATTTAGATAAATCAAATCTCCAGGCACCAATTCTGCAGCAGCAATTGTCATATCACGCCCATCACGTCGGCCATTAGTTGTCGGCAAACTCATTTCTTTTAGAGCTGCAAGAGATCTTACCGCAGAAGCTTCCTGGTATAGTCCAATTACCACATTAATAACTAAAATCAAACTGATAACGATAGTTTTGGTCCAACCGCCGTTTTGAAAAACAGCCATATATGTTGCTAGAATTATCGCTAATAAAAGAACAAGTGACGAAATATCTTTAAGATGATGCCATATTTTTCTATACAGTGGAACCGGGCGTTTTTCAAGCAATTCATTAGTGCCAAATTCACTGCGCATTTGTTCCACTTCAGCAGCAGTTAAACCGGACTTGGGGGTTTTCGTGAATAGTAGTTCTGATTTTTGGGACATGCTATCTCCTCCATTATTCGCCTATAAGATAAATTACGGTTAAGCTGTTTGTATAGATAAGTTAATTTATTGAAGTTATATGGCTCTTTAAAGGCCTCAATTCAATTTTATGTATCAAAGACAATTACTCATTTACTTTTAAAAAAGCAGAAAGCCTCTGATAGTTATCCGAAGTTTTCTGCTCATTTAGTATTTAAAAAGTAGTTGTTAATTAACAACGTTTTTCAAAAATCTTCTCTAACTTAAAAATTTAATTTCTAAACTAAGCATCCTCTTTCCTATACAAGCTTATTATTATTTTACATGATTTGTTATTTTTTGGCTATTTTTATGCTTATACTGTTAGCATTATATGGTTGAACAAGCTCGGCTTTTTGTTAAATAATTAATCTTGTTATTTAAAGTGTTTTATAAATTACTTTTTAAAATCTGACTAATAGTCAACCTACTATTTTGTTAACACAGCTAAAGCAAAAAGTCTTACTTCATTTTTAAGCCGTTAACAGTGATTATGTACAAATAAGATTACAACACGATTGTAGTTAAATAAACTCAGTTTATTAAAATAACCAGCCACTTTTGCATTGACTGGTTATTTTCTATCTTCTTAATTTTCAAATTATCTTTTTCACTTAAGAATTTTTTGCTTGAATAATATTAGTTAAAGAAGCCAAACTATCTACTTGAGCTTTCGAAATTACATTAGTTATTAAGGCAGTTATATTTTCCCAATTTGTTATTTGATAAAGACTTGTTCCCTCAAATTTAGTAGAATCAGCTAGAACATATTTTTTATTTGAATGCTCTAATAAAAGCTTATCAACACCATAATCAGAATACGAAGGCGTCGTTGGACCGTTATGACCAGCAAAATTATCTGAACCTATAAAACACATATTAGCTTTTATACTATTAATTGCTTCATTAGTCCATCCCCCATAAACCGAGGATGATTTGGCTCTAATCTTGCCACCAAAAAAATAAAGTTCGTTGTCTGAATTTGCTAACGCAGTTGCTACAGGAAAAGAATCAGTATAAATTTTTAAATTCTTTTTAGCTACTAATAATTTTGCCAACTCTAAAACTGTGCTACCTGAGCCAAGAATAATCAACGAATTATCTAATATAAGTTTGAATGCAGCAATTGCTATTAATTTTTTTAATTTAATTTGCTTTTCTTGTCTCACAGTAAACGAGTTTTCTATAAGACTATTTAAGGCTGTCGCTCCACCATGTTCTTTAATAATGTAACCTTTTTGGTCTAGAAAAGTTAAATCTTTACGGATAGTCTCATAGCTAACTGAAAATTCGTTTGAAAGGTGATGAACTGTAACACTACCTTTTTTTATGATTTCAGTTAAAATATCATTTCTTCTTTTATTCGTTAATTTCATTTATTTACTCACCTTTTAAACTTTTTACTCAAGAATATCATAGATTATCATTTTTGTTACTTCTATGCTTTAAAAATTGGTTTTAATTGCTTTTAATTACTAAAAAAGTATATTTTTGCGGTTAACACCAATTAAAGCAAATTTTATAATTTGCTTTGTAATAACATTAAGCGTTTACAGAAAGGAAATTGTATGAAAAAAATAGCATTAGCTTGTGATGATATTGGTTTCGAGCGGAAAGAAGCCATCAAGAAGTACTTGGAGGAAGAAAAGAATTACAGAGTCGTTTGGGATCCCGTTAAAAAGCCTGAAGATGGCAAGAATACTTTTGCGAAATTAGCTGATAAGATGGCAGAAGTTATTCAAAAAGATGAGTGCAGATTAGGTGTGTATATATGTGGCACAGGAATTGGTTTTACTATGCAGGCTAATAAACACTGGGGTATAAGAGCTACAGCAGTAACTAATCCGTACTCTGCTAAAAGGGCAAGGTTAAGCAACAATGTTCAAATCATAGGCTTGGGGGCGAGAGTAAATGGTTTACCTTACATGGAAATGGTGCTTGATGCTTTCTTAGATGAACCATTTGATTTTAAAAATTCCAGACCAAATTCTAGAGCAAACTTATTGGAAGCCAAAAAAGATGATGACCGTAATCTGAAAAAGCCTGATTATGTAGCTTGGAACATGGGCTTCACAGAAGAATAGGAGTTAAAAATGGAAATAATTACTCAATTTATTAATAATCTTGGTAACTTTATTTTTATTCCTTTAATATTTTTAGTATTAATGAAAGCTGTAGGTCGGTCATGGGCAGAATCAATTTCTTCTGCCATGAAAGTTGGTATTGGTTTTATAGCTTTGACCATGGTCACTTCTTTCATGCTTGATAAAATGCAACCAGCAATTACTGGCTTAGCTAAAAGAACTGGCTCTTCATTGCAAGCAATTGACGTTGGTGGTGCAGCGACAGCAGTTATGGGTTTCGGCTCAAAAGTCGGAGCAGTTATAATTCCTTTGTGCGTAGGTATTAATATTATTTTATTACTGTTAAAATTGACAGACTGTATTAATGTTGATGTTTTCAACCTACACCAAAACGCTTCAATGGGCGCAATTGTATATGCTTACTCTGATAATTTCTGGTATGGTTTACTTACCGCTGGTATTTTTCATATGTGGGTATTATTTATGGCCGATTTAGGAGCTAAGCAGAATGAAAAATTCTTTAATTTACCTGAAGGAGTTTCTATTTCACACCCCGTTGCAAATACATATATGATTTTTGCATACCCTATGAATTGGATCTTTGATCATATTCCAGGAGTCAGAAAATGGAATGTAACCGCTGAAACTATTCAGAAAAAATTTGGCGTGTTTGGTGACCCTACTATTGTAGGTTTTATCATTGGTGTTCTCTTGGGATTTGCAGGTTATAACTGGTCAAATCCTGGCGATACAATAATTCAAAGTTTACATTTAGGTATGTACCTAGCAGCCGTTATGCTCTTGTTACCAAAAATGACTTCCATCATGATGGAAGGTCTGGTGCCTTTATCAAATGCTGTTCGAAAGAAAATGACTAAAGCCTTCAAAGGCCGTGATATTACAGTAGGTATGGATACTGCATTAGTAATAGGAAATCCTGACGTAATTGCACCAGCCTTGCTTTTAATTCCAGTCATCGAGATTATTGCAGTCTTTCTCCCTGGCAATAAAGTCATGCCGATGGGTGACTTATCCCAATTTGTATTCTTTATTGCATGTATGGTTCCTATTTTTCATGGCAACATTATTAGAACTTGGATTACTTCAATTTTAATGTTTACACCAGGATTATATATAGCTTCTTGGATGGCCAAACCAACAACTCAAGTATTCAGAGAATTTGGCAGTGGTGCTAAAAATGGCGTTATGTATTCATCATTAAATCCATCAGCTAATCCATTTACAGGTTTGTTTGCTGAAGCTTCTCGTCTTGGCTTGTGGTCATATGTTGTGATTGCCTTGATAATAGTTGGTTTTGGTTATTGGCTTAAAAAGTACGAACGTAGACAAAATTCTTTAGCTAAATAGAAATTAAGGAGATATATCATGAAAAAAGTATTAGTAGTTTGTGGAAATGGAATTGCATCATCTTCTGTTATGTTGGCAGAACTACAAGATTATTTAAATGACCAAGGCGTTTCTGACGTGAATTTAGATAAAAAATCATTGATGGACTGCACAGATGATGTCTTCAATGGCTATGATTTAATCGTTTCATCCACTAAATTGGATAAGCCAAATGTTACAACACCAATAATTGTAGGCACTGCCCTTTTAACGGGTATAAATGAGGATTCAGTTTTAGAAGAAATAAAAGACGAGCTGATCAAATAATGAAAATCTTTGTACAATCAAATAATGATATTATTCCAGACTATCAAAAAGCTATCAAAATTGCTGGAAAACCGCTATTAGCTGAAAATTTAATAACTGAAGAATTTACTAAGGCCTGTATTGAAAGGGAAAAAGACTTTCCTACAGGATTACAAGTTAATTCTGATTTAGGCATTGCGATTCCACATGGAAATCAAAACTTTGTCAACACAAGCAGTGTTAGCTTTGTTCGATTTTCTCATCCAGTAAAATTTGGCCGCATGGATGATAAATCAAAAGATGTGAAATGTAGCTTCATTTTTAATTTAGCTTTAGCAAAAGGTGATGAACATTTAACCATGTTACGTACCCTTATGAAACTATTTCAAAATAAAGATTTTCTACAAAGTGTTAAAAATAAGAAAGATAAAGAGTTAGAAGAATATCTTTATCAAAAATTGAATTAGGAAAATATATGGCATTTGAATTAAAAAAAATATGCAAAGAAATCAATAATGTTGATGATCCAGTAAATGAAAAAACTTTAAATAGAATCTGTCAATTAATAATAAATAGTAATCATATCTATTTTTCAGGTTCAGGTCGTTCAGGCTTAATGATAAAATCCTTTGCTAACAGGTTACTGCAATTGGGACTAGAAGTTAGCGTTGTTGGAGAAATTTCTTCTCCTCATACACATTCAAATGACTTATTAATATTTAATTCTGCTTCGGGAAAATCAGAGAAACTAATAGCCCAGGCGAAGATAGCAAAAAATAACGGTTTAAAAGAAATTCTCTTTACTGTTGATAACAATAGTCCATTAGCGCAATTTTGTGAAATAGTTGTGCAAATTAATGCCCAGTCAAAATTTGAGCACAATAAGTCTATTCAACCAATGGGAGCTTTATTTGAACAGTTTTCATTACTTTTATTTGACAGCATTGTTTTGAGATTAATGAAAGAACTTAATATTACAGAGGAACAAATGATAAAGAACCATGCCGATATTGAATGATTAAAAATTGAAACTCATATATAAATAAAAACCAATAAATCTTGATATGAACCCCCAAAGTGAAGTGCTCCATAATAGTTAGACATTAATCTGACTATTAGGAGCACTTTTTTCA
>NZ_CALYQV010000021.1 GCF_945290125.1 uncultured Lactobacillus sp.
GATAGCCTTCACCGATATTACCGGTTAAAATCTGATCAGGTGCAAGTTGCTTGCCAGTTTCATCGAGGTAGTGAACTGTAACTGCTCTGCCTAACCTGACATACGTATCTTGGTCGCTGCTCCCGGAATAGTTACTCATTAATTGACTAGAAGTCCAGCGCTTATTTCCCTGGGGTTTATCTACTGTGCCATTGCCTACATTCAACCAAACGCCGGTTGCGTCAAGTCCAGTTCCCTGTAAATAGTTCTTAGGACCCAGAACTAAGGTTGACAAATTAGGTAGACTTTTTAACATTTCACTTTTATTAATAAAAGCCACCTGAGCCATCTTGAAACTACTGATATTTATAGTTTTTAAGTTTTTACAACCGGTGAACATATTTCTCATCTCAGTAACACTAGAGGTATCAAAACTGTGTAAGTCTATGCTGGATAACTTGTAACACGAACTAAACATCTGCGTCATATTAGTTACTTTCTTGGTGTTAAAGCTACTTAGATCAAGATGCTCTAAACTTTCACACGAATAAAACATCTCTTGCATATTAATGACTTCAGAAGTATCAACTTGATCTAAGCCTTCAATTTCAGTTAGGCCACTAAGCCAAACAAACATCCAAGAGGCATCGCCAATGAGCTTCAATGGCCCTTTTTTTAATAGATTTATACATTTCATTATTGTAAAAAAGAGAACGAATACTGGAAATAGGACTAGTCACCGTACCACCTGGTATAGTTACTATACCAGTATCAGTATCCAAAGTTACATTAAGTTTAAGTCCACCCCACGTAGCTGTCAAAATAGAACGCGGGGTAATTCCTTTAGCTTCTTCGCCCGCAGCTGGCGATTCATTAGCGTCTTGAGCTTCACTGTTAGAAGATGTTGAGGGCTGCGTTTCATTGCTAGCCGCAGCTGCAGAAGTAGGACTTGCTTGATTGTTATTAGCAGCACTATCAGTTGAAGCTGCTGTCTGATTATTATTGCTAGCCGGTAAGGAGCTGCTTTGAGCTCCTTGCTTTTTAGCAGCGGCATCAACTAAAGTATCAGCTTTAGCCATGTCAGGAGACACAATAATTAAGCCCAAAGTAGCAGCCGCTAAGCTGGTAAATAATAATTTGCCCCGATGGCGGCAGTTGGATTTAGAATTCATTGTCAAACCATAATTAAACCTTTCACAAATTAAAGAAATAAAATAAAAAATAAGGTAATAATAACATTTTAAAAGTAAAAAAGCCGTATATTGCTAGAAATATTTTAAAAGTAACAACAGTTACGAGCCAATTTTTATTATTCGAATAGGGTTCTCATACACAGAACAAGAGACTGGTAAGGTCTTTAGTATCAGATTTTAATTCCACCATATCCAAATAATTTTGTACTTAAATATAACTATTTGGAATTCACATCAGACTATGACTGGCTTATTTGATCCTTGAATAATAAGATAGCAGCTACATTTCACGTTATTAGTGTTTGTGTTAAAAAGATTTACTTATGCCGAAATAATTTAGATATAATAAAAATGCAACTGTAGCAATTTTAAGAGCCAAACTAAAATTAGTTAATGCTGTCCACATTAAAAAGACTACATATAGAGCCGCAATTGGTAAAACAACTCGATTAATTCGATGTTCTTGACGCATAGCATGAATTGCTTTATCTTGATCTGCATCTTTAAGGTTACGTTCTGCCATTTTGTTACCTCCTTTTTATGGCCTACTTATTTAAATTTTATAGTATTTTAACATAATATTGGTAAAATAGATAATTTTATTAATATTTATTTAATATTTTTATCTTATCAAGCAAAAATTCTATAATGGCGACTCTTGAAACGTTGCAGCTAACACAAAAAGTCTAAGAAGATTAATTCTTAGACTTTTTCTTATTCATCAAATAATAACTCATACATTTTTGTATTCAACGGCTTTTCTAATAATAAATTCATCCCTACCGCTGCTTTTTTCTTCGGTCCTAGCAATTCTTCTTTGACCGTGTCTTTTTGAATATCTACCTGCCCTAAATAGTAAAACTGCTTGCCAATAGCATCGCTCTTCTTAACAAAAAGCAACAGCTTCATTTGCGGCGTATTAAGCAGTCTCTGCACCTCATCTGATTCTAGATGACGCGGCGATCGCGTATACCAGCGCAAACAGCGGCCGTCTTCTAGCGTATTATGGTATAAAGCATTGCGCTTTTTAGCCGAGTCTTTTTGATAAGTGACAAAAATAGGAGTTTCATGCTCGTCCACACGGTAACCATACATTGGTGCAGAAACATCTAAGGGCCAATTGAGCAATCGACAAGCATCTTTACGATCGTATTGCTCGTAAAGAGTAAATTGCCTTTGATTATCATATTTTTGATTCATTGCCAAACCTGTTTTAATCACATCAACAAACAATTTTTTAAAAGTATTATTTTGCTGAAGAGACTGCGTCAATTGAGGAGCTAATGAATAATCTAATAAATCAGCTTTAACTACAAGCGGCTGGTCACCATATTGTTCTTTTTTGGTTGTTTTGCCCTGCTTAATGTCAAAAAAGTTTAATGAAAGAATGTCTTCTACTGATGTCAGTACTTTCTCATTAACATAAGCACCATAATCATACAGTTTTTTCTCAAATTCTTCCTGACTAACCTGCTCTTTTTCTAAAAGTAGTTGCAAAAGTAACAGTTCATGTGGCCTTTTGCCATTCAATAATTCTTTAGTAACAAAAGATAAAACCGCACTCTCATAACCATTCAATTTTACAGGCTCACCCATCTTGGCTAGAAACTCGCCATAATGCCCAAGACTATGATTATTCGCGAAGACCATTGGTGAAGTTGAACCGTACCGATAAAAATCAAATAGCAAGGGCGGACGACCTATTTTTTCAGCTAATTCTTGGTAAGACTGCCGCAATTCTTTAATGCTGTCTAATTTAATCTTATCCAGTGATACTAAAATTTTGGCAGAAGCAATTTGGCTAAAGTTAATCGTTGAAACATCAATAAAGCTCGGGAGCACACTTTCTTCACGTGCCTTATCCTGCGAACGACTGTCATCCTGATTCAAAGCGATCGGAATTAAATAGTTATTTTTATAGTTACCAATAAAGTCAATGACCGTGACATAATCTTTGCCCGGATATTTACGCAAACCGCGACCCAGTTGCTGGATAAAAACAATACTGGACTGAGTATTCCGCAACATAATTATCTGATTTAAAGCCGGAATATCAATGCCCTCATTAAAGAGATCAACGGTAATGATGTAATCAATTTTACCTTGTTCCAGCTGCCTGACCACTTGCAGTCTTCTTTTTTCACTGTCTTCATTAGTTAAGGCTACTGCCGGATGCTTGCGCTCTGAAAAAGCCTGTGCTAATTCGCGCGCTTCTTCTTGGCGGCTGCAAAAGACCAGTCCTTTAGCTTGAGAGCCACAGTAGCCGTAATAGTCCAGCTGCTTTAAAACATAGTCAACACGCTCTGGCGCTAGTAATCTGCGCAAGTTGGCGGTTTCATCAATGCTTGCACCATCAACTTCATAGTCTGCAACTCCCACATAATGAAAAGGAGCCAGCATTTTTTCTTCCAACGCTTCCCGCAAGCGGATTTCATAAGCTAGATTATAATCAAACAATCTATAGACATCCTGATCGTCCATTCTTTCTGGCGTGGCAGTCATCCCCAACCAAAATTGCGGCTTAAACTTGGCAAAAATTCTCTGGTAACTTGGTGCGGCTGCCCTATGAGCCTCATCAATCAGAACATAGTCAAAGGCTGTTGCACTCAGGCTGGCAAGGATATCCGGCTGACTTAAAGTCTGCACGGTGGCAAAAACATATTTGCGTTCAAGTTGGTGCTTATGTCCGGTTAACAAGCCATAATCCGTTGGATTGCCGCCAATTACCTGGTAAAAACTTTTTAAAGCTTTTTTGGCAATTTGTTCACGATGAACTACATAAAGAAACTTATGCGATTTAAAATCTTTAACCGCGAAAGCCCCTAAATATGTCTTGCCAGTTCCAGTTGCTGAAACTACCAGTCCGCGTCTTTGACCATCTGCAACTAGTCCTTTTAGTTCATGCAGAGCTTCCTCTTGCATCTTATTTGGTACAATTTTAGCTGCTTCATTAACAGGAACCTGTGATTGCGGTTGTGGCTTTACCCAATTTTGTTCATATTCTCTTATCCAGTTTTCGGATAATGGCGTGCTCGTCTTTTTTAATTCATGCAGCTGTTTAGCAATTTGTGTTGTCAGTGTCGCTTTATTCTTCGAACTAATTTTCAAAGCCCATTCATAATTACTTAAAAGTGCCGCACGGGTAAAATTAGCACTGCCAATAACCAAAGTTTGCCAATCACCATGGTCAAAGAGATAACCTTTAGCATGAAATCCGCTTTGAGGCGTAATTTTAACTGTCAAGTTGGGAATTTTAAGTAACTCACGAAAAACTTTGGGATTGTTAAATCCTAAATAGTCACCCGTAATTAATGTACCCGAGATATTTTTCTTAGCTAAATCAGCCATAACTACTTTAAAGGGAACGAGCATATCTTGAGTAACGAAGGCTACAGCCCAAGTAAAATTTTGACAGTTAAGCAGTTCTTGGCGCAGCGTCAGCCAAATATTCTCCTGTTTATTATTTTGCAGGAGCTTTGGCCCTAATACTTCATGTCCCGGATAACTGGGATCATACAAACCGTTAAGAATGGCATCTTGCAGAGGCTCATTCATTCACATCACCTCAAAATTATTTTACACAAAAGAAAAAGAAACCCAACCTGATATGACCCCCCAATTTATCCTAATTTTAGGGATCACTTCAATCCTTTGGATCTCTTTTGATAGAGTCTATTTCCAGTAAAATTGGGCAATGATCGGCGCGCTCTCCCGTATCCATCATTTCAGAACGCTTGACCTTGTCAGCAACTCTATTGCTTGTCAGCCAGTAATCAATTCTCCAGCCTGAGTTGTTGGCTTTAGCAGTTCTTACCCTTTGAGCCCACCAAGAATAGACTCCTTCAACGTTACCGTGAAGTTTTCTAAAAGTATCTGTAAAACCAGCTTTAAGCATTTTGGTAAAATCTGCCCGTTCTTCATCAGTAAAGCCGGCAGAATGATGATTAGTATCAGGGTGCTTCAGGTCGATTTCATGGTGCGCACAATTATAATCACCACTAGCCAAGACCGGCTTTTCCTGATCTAATTGCTGCAAATATGCGATGTATTTTTCATCCCACACTTGCCGGTCATCTAGGCGCTTAAGTCCATTACCAGAATTTGGAGTATAAACTTGCGTCACAAAATATGTAGGAAACTCCAAAGTAATAATTCTGCCTTCGTGATCCATTGGCTCCGGCGCTCCAATAATAGGATAAGTTACTTTAGGATTAAGTTCTTTTTTATATAAAAACATCGTCCCGGCATAACCTTTACGAGCTGGTTCTTCTGAGGAACGCCAGACTATATTATATTCAGGGAATTCCTTAGTTAATATTTCCAAATGTTTTTTAGTAGGGCCCGTGGAGCGTAATTTTGTTTCTTGAATGGCAACAATACCTGCATTTTGGTCATGTATTTTTTCTAAAACCTTACGTGTCTCCACTGCACGTGAGGAAGTTCCGGTCAAAGCAGCATTTAATGAGTCGATATTCCACGAAATTAAGATCATATTCTTCTCCTTATTATTCATTTCTTTCATTATATAGTTTTTTCACGGGGACTCAAAATTTCAGTAATTTTACCAGCACTATTTTGACATAAATTTTTATATGATTTGCTCAAAAATGCTGTTATTTTTTTCACGACCTCAGCAAAAAAATTAGTAATTTTTTTAATATTGCTTAATCCCTTGATACACAATATTGTAAGCGATTACTGTTACGACGCGGTTTTTGCAAAAATTGATTTTTCACAATTTTATATTTTTAAATCATTTTAAGCAAGTGTATAATAGCACAAGAGATAACAATAATAATCTTTGGAGGTTAGATTTTATGACTAAAATTTATGCTTATGCCATTCGTAAAGACGAGGAACCGTATGTTCATGAATGGAAGGAAGCTCACAAGGATGTTGATGTTGATTACACTGATCAACTTCTTACCCCTGAAACAGCTGAATTAGCTAAGGGTGCTGATGGTGTCGTAACTTACCAGCAGCTTGATTATAAAGCTGATACAATTGAAGCTTTGGATAAATTAGGTATTCATAACTGGTCAATCCGTAATGTTGGTATTGACAACATCGACCTAAAAAAAGCTAAAGAATTAGGCTTTAAGATCACTAATGTTCCTGTTTATTCACCAGATGCCATTGCTGAACATGCTGCCATTCAGGCTGCCAGAGTTCTACGTCAAGATAAGGCAATGGATGAAAAAATTGCTAAGCATGATCTTCGCTGGGCACCTACAATTGGTCGTGAAGTACGTGACCAAACAGTTGGTGTTGTTGGTACTGGTCATATTGGTCAAGTATTCATGAGAATTATGGAAGGCTTTGGCGCTAAAGTTATTGCTTACGATATTTTCAAGAACCCAGAATTGGAAAAGAAGGGCTACTACGTTGACGACTTAGATGAGCTTTACGCTAAGTCTGACGTTATTTCACTTCACGTTCCTGATACTCCAGAAAATGTTCACATGATTAACGATGATTCAATCAAGAAGATGAAGGACGGCGTTGTGATCGTCAACGTTTCTCGTGGACCATTAGTTGATACAGATGCAGTTGTGCGCGGCCTTGATTCAGGTAAGGTTTTTGGCTTCGTAATGGATACTTACGAAAACGAAGTTGGTATTTTCAACAGTGACTTTAGTGGCAAAGAATTTCCTGACAAGCGTTTAGCTGACTTAATCGCACGGCCAAATGTTTTGGTTACTCCACACACAGCCTTCTACACAACTCACGCTGTACGCAACATGGTTGTTAAGGCCTTTGACAACAACTTGAAGTTAATTAAGGGTGAAAAAGCTGATACTCCAGTTGATTTAGATAAAGAGTTTTAATTTCTAAACTTATTTCCCTTCTTAAATACACTTTTAACATTTCAAATAATATAAAAAGACACCAGATAAAATTATCTGATGTCTTTTTTTAGGCTAAATTTAATTAGCAGAAGCATTTACAGCTTGAATTAATGCGTTTCTAAAGCCCATTTCTTCCAGTTTGGTAACGCCTCTAATAGTAGAGCCACCTGGCGTAGTGACTTCATCTTTTAATTCTTCAGGCAGCTTTTTACTAACTAATGCCAATTTACTGGTACCCAAAAGCATTTGGTTAACTATTTCGTATGATTCTGCCCGCTTAACGCCATTTTGTACAGCGGCATCACTAAGAGCCGCAACCATCAAGTCAACGTAAGCAGGTGTGCACCCGGCTACCGTACCATAAATACCCAGTAAGTTTTCGGGTACGACATATACTGCTCCCATTTGAGTAAAAATCTTTTTCACAGCAGCAATTATTTCCGGCTTTTCATCTGGCAGAAAACTAATAACAGTAATGCCAGCACCAATTTGAACCGGCGTGTTGGGTACAACCTTGGCAAAGGTAGAGCCTTGCGGAAGATTTTCATTAATCTGAGTAAGGTCACCGCCACCAGTTGACAGAATTATACCTTGATATTTTTGACTTAAATTTTTGATGATTGTTGCAGTAATTGAACCGCCCACTGCAACTATCACTGCTTGGCAGTCCTTAAAGTCATCATAATCATTAATCAAAGTTAAATGCAGCTCAGCTGCAAGTTTTTGCGCCGTGTGATGCTGTCCACCGTTAAAAACATAGATATCATCGCTGGGATTTTCAGCATTTAGCAAGCCCTTAATAATTGCGGAGCCAATCTTACCAGCCCCAATAAAGCCAATTTTCATCGCTTATCACCTTTTTAAAAGTCTGTTTGATCTGGATCATTTGCTAACTTACCTGCTCCATGCAGTCCATCAAGTTTAGCCATATCATCTTCAGATATAGTAAAGTCAAAGACTTGTAAATTAGATTCAAGACGCTCGCGGTGAACCGACTTGGGTAATGGAACAAAACCGTGTAGCAACGACCAGCGTAACAGGACTTGTGCTGGACTTTTATCATAGTGTTGGGCTACAGAAACTACCGTCTCGTTGGCAAATAAATCTCCTCTGCCCAGTGGTGAGTAAGCCTCACTCAAAATACCCAGTTCTTTGTTATAAGCTGTTACGTCTTCCTCCATATCACTAGGATTCAAGTAAATTTGATTTACGGCCGGACGAATTTTGGCAGTTTTCAGTAATTCATCCAAATGCTTGCGTCTAAAGTTAGAGACTCCAATTGCACGAATTTTCCCTGCTTGCACTGCTTCTTCCATTGCTTGCCAGCTTTCTGCATTTAATTCAGCCCAGTGGTCACGCACAGGAGCCGGGTTAGGCCAATGGATTAGATACAAATCAAGATAATCCAAGTCTAATTTGGTCAAACTTTCGTCAATGGCGGCTTTAGTTTTTTGATAACCGTGGTGGTCATTCCACAACTTAGTGGTCACAAATAAGTCATGTCTGTTAACTCCACTTAGTTTGATTCCCCGACCAATACTTTCTTCGTTACCATATGCGGCTGCAGTATCAATTAGCCGGTAGCCAATGTCCAGTGCATCCTCAACGGTTTTTTGGGCAACTTCACCATCAGGAGTTTGCCAGGTTCCTAGTCCGATAACCGGTATTTTGACGCCATTATTTAATTCATAAGTATCGCTTAAAGAATGAATTTCGCTAGTCATAATTTTTCACCTCTCCCATCATTATACCGGATTGAACTATACTTCTACAGCAAAAGATAGCAATTATTGCGGCTGCTTTTGGAAGTCGCTTTTAAGTAAGGCTACAAATTCAGGATAAGTAGTTACTTCATATAATGGATGCAAGTTCATCGTATTTTTCCGTTTTCTATGGTTATACCAAATACTATCAAAGCCATATTTTTCTGCACCCAATATGTCTGACTGCAAGCCGTCACCAAAGAAAACTGTTTGCTCCGGGCCGATTTTAGTATGAGCAAAAAAGTAATCAAAGATACGGGCATCAGGTTTAGAAAATCCTGCTTCTTCTGATGTCACAATCAATGAAAAATAGTTAGCAATTCCGGCTAATTGTAACCGATGTCTCTGCATATATGCTTCGCCATTACTCAAAATAGTCAATGCATAATTTTGCTTTTTGGCATAGCGTAAAGTATCAACTACACCAGGCAGCAGTTTATGTGCTTCGCCAAAATAAGAGCGATATTCGTTCATTACTGCTAAGCCGTCAATTTCAATCCCGAACTTAGCTTTAATAAAATTGGTAAAAGCCATTTTACTCAGCTGCTCATAATCGATCTTGCCTTGCTCAAGCTCACGCCACAGACCTTGATTATATGCATGATAGTCCCGCTGCAGCTCATCGGTTAACGGCCATTGATGCGCTTTAAAAAGACTCTGCAGAGCAAAACTTTCTGTAGCAGCAAAGTCAATTAAGGTATCATCAACATCAAAAATTATTTGTTTATAACGCAAGCATGTTCTTCCTCTCCAACTATTCCTCAGAATATAATGCGTATTCACTAAAAATTAGTGTGGAGATTTATTATAACAATATTTCACAGCTAAAGAACATAATTAACTATTTTTAAATTTTGTTTACATTGCTACTGCGATTTCACAAAATAAGCTATAATATCCTTTAATTTAAGTAAAAGGGGTGATTGAGCATGTTTACACTATTATTGGTTTTATTTCTCATTTGGCTTTTTGTCAAAATGGGTATTGGTGTTTTTAAAATTCTATTTTTCCTTCTGATCTGTGTTCTGACTTTCTTTTTCTTTGTTCAATTACTGATTCCGGTAGCTATCTTTCTTGGCGTTATTTTTCTCATATTTACCCTAGTTAGACGCTAGTTTATCCCCAAAATTAAACATATATTCAAGCATAATAAGTATTATTTTTAACTTATTATGCTTTTTTTATATCTGCGAATGCTATATGATTTTTTATTAACCTCGATAGCTTACTCGCACATCACTTTATGACTTTTTCTTGTGTCTCAAAGCAAATCTTTATCTCACAAGTACAAGATATTGTGGTATAGTTCTACTTGTAGCCATAGATGATGTGTCTGTGGAACAATAATCAATTTTAAGGAGTGACTTTGAATATGAAAAATACGAGCATAACGTTGGATCAGGGTTACATTGATCAAGTGAAACAAAATGTCACCCCCCATTGGGGAGAACTTGGCTGGGTTACTTATAAACGAACCTATGCAAGATGGCTTCCTGAAAAAAATCGTTCCGAAAATTGGGACGAAACGGTTAAACGCGTAATTGAGGGCAACATTAACCTTGATCCTCGACTCAAAGGCACTCCTTCAAAAGAGGTAGTCGCTGAACTAACAAACGAAGCCAAGGATTTATTTAAATTAGTTTACGGTTTAGGAGCAACACCTTCTGGACGTAATTTGTGGGTTTCCGGCACTGACTACCAAAAGCGCAATGGTGACTCATTAAACAATTGCTGGTTTATTGCTATTCGGCCGCAAAAATACGGTGATAGCCATATAGTTCCCGACTATTTAGGCCAGACACAAGAAGCAGTTTCAATGCCATTTTCATTTCTTTTTGACGAATCAATGAAAGGTGGCGGTGTTGGCTTTTCTGTTGTGCAAGACAATATTAAAAAGATTCCTGCAGTTGATAATAAAGTTGATTTAACGGTTGTAATTGACAAACAGAGCGCTTCTTACGCCGATTCAATTAAACTTGGTGCAACGGATAAAGATGAGTGGGCCAAGCAGAGCAAGGACAAATCAGATTACGTTTATTACAACTTGCCTGATACCCGTGAAGGTTGGGTTTTAGCTAATGCCCGTTTAATCGATATGCACTTCAGTCAAACTAATCCCGAGAATAAGACCAAGCTTGTACTTGACATCAGTAGAATTCGTCCTTATGGAGCTAAAATTCACGGCTTTGGCGGTACAGCTTCTGGTCCTATGCCATTAGTGGAAATGTTTTTCGATATTAACAACATTATTAACAACCGGGCTGACGGCAACTTAACTTCTGTTGATTGTACAGATATCTGCAACCTGATTGGTAAAACAGTCGTCGCCGGTAATGTAAGAAGATCAGCGGAACTAGCTTTAGGTACAAGCACCGATCAAGACTTTATCACTATGAAACAAGATAAAGACAAACTTTACCACCACCGCTGGGCCTCAAACAACAGTGTGGCCATTGATTCTAACTTTGATGAATATGAACCAATTGCTGACGGTATTAGAGAAAATGGTGAGCCGGGAATAGTTAACCTGGATTTATCTCGCAATTATGGCCGAATCATTGACGGCTATCAAAAAGATATTGACGGTGATGTTGAAGGTACCAACCCTTGTGGAGAGATTTCCTTAGGTAATGGTGAACCATGCAACCTATTTGAAGTATTCCCATATATTGCCGAGCAAGAAAACTGGGATTTAAAAGATGTTTTCAGATTGGCAACTCGCTTTGCTAAACGAGTAACCTTTAGTGACTATGACTGGGAAATATCCCGCAACATCATTTCCAAGAACAGGAGAATTGGTGTTTCAATGTCAGGTATTCAAGACTGGCTCTTAAATGATTTAGGTCACCGCGTTGTTACCGGCTTTGAAGACAGCGTTGATGAAGAAACCGGTGAAAAAATCAAGAAGCCAATTTACGATCCTCAAGGAATTAAAATGGTCACTTCCGCTTACCAAGCCGTCGTTGATGCTGATAAAGTATACAGCAAGACTTTAAGCTGCAACGAGTCGATTAAACACACTACTGTTAAACCTTCAGGTACTGTGGCCAAATTAGCGGGAGCTTCTGAAGGGATGCACTTCCACTACGCCGGCTACCTCATTCAACGGATTCGGTTCCAAGCTTCTGACCCACTGCTTAAAGCGCTCGATGCCTGTGGTTACTACTCAGAACCAGATATTTACTCACCAAACACAACTTGTGTTGAATTCCCATTGCGTGCTGCTCACGCTGACAGCAAGAACTTTGCATCGGCTGGCACGGTTTCAATTGAAGAACAATTTGCAACACAAGCATTCCTGCAAACTTACTGGTCAGATAACGCAGTCAGTTGTACTGTTACCTTCCAAAGCGATGAAGGTGACAAGATTACACCGCTGTTTAAACAATACCGGCACGTAATTAAGTCAACTTCTTTATTGCCATATTATGGCGGTTCACTGAAACAAGCGCCAAAAGAACCCATTGACAAAGAAAAATATGAAGAAAGGAAAGCTGAGATCACCGGTGATGTTGCTCAAGTATTTGCCGAGCAAAATGATGATCAAAAAGATTTGGAATTAGTCGATCAAACTGACTGTGAATCTGGTGCATGTCCTGTTAAATAAATTAAGTAGGCGAAATCTTAGTCATGAAAAAAAGTAAATTACCAGTAATTGCCAGCGTAGCTGCTATTTTTGCCTTTAGCCTATCCGGCTGTGAGAATAACCAGACAAAGCCAAAATCTAAGACAAATAATATTTCCGTTAGCTATGTTTTAGCTGCCAAAAATGATACTGAAAAAAAGACAGTTAAAGTGCCGCAAAAATCTACTGTAATGACTGGCTTGAAAAAGGCGTGGAAAGTTGACAGTAACAAAGGCTTTATCACAGCAATTGACGGCAAAAAACAAAATGCTAAAAAGAAAATTTACTGGACTTACACTATTAATGGCAAATATGCTACCAAGGGCGCTAACCAGCAAAAAGTCGCAAATAAAGACAAAGTCAAGTTTACTTTAGCCAAAATGAAGTAAAACTATTGGCCGTGCAAGTGACTAAGTACGAACTATTTTAGTGCTTGCACAAAAATATTAATAGATTGGGAGTTTATATATGAAAAAAGCAAATTATCAGTTTTGACTGGAATAGCCACCATTTTTACCTTTACCTTTGCAGGTTATGAAACAACTCAAAATGTTCAACAGGTTGATGCCAGCAGTAAGATAAAAGTTACTTATACCCTAAAAGTACATAATAAGACTTACAAGAAGAAAACTGTTAAATTGCCTAAGCATTCAACAGTAATGCGCGGCTTGAAAAAGTGCTGGAAAATAAAGAGTGATAGGGGTTTGATTACTTCTATTGCTGGCAAGAGCCAAAATCCAAGTAAAAAAATCTATTGGACCTACAAAATTAACGGCAAATTTGCACAAAAAGGTGCCGCAATACAGAAGCTTGCGAACAAAGATAAAATTAAATTTACTTTAGCAAAAGTTAACTTCTAAATTACTATGACACGTAATTCAACTAAGAAATTAGCATTACTAGCAATTTTAACAGCCATGTGCGTAGCGCTAAGAATTTTTAAAATAATTCCTGTGCCTAATGTCCAGCCGGTAACCGATATTTTAATGATTGTAACGTTAAATATCGGCTTCGGCTTTGGTTTTGCCTTAGCTCTTTTGACCATGGTCGTCTCCAATATTTACTTAGGTTTTGGCATTTGGACTGTGGCACAAGTTTTAGCCTTTGGCGGCTGCGTTTTAACCGTTGCTTTGCTAGATAAATTCACGCCATTGAAAAAGTATTTTACTCTGCAACTAATTCTTGCCGTTTTTCTCGGCTGGGAATATGGCTGCTTTGTCGACTTTGGTATGTCTATCTTCGGCGGCTTTAACGCGTTCCTAGCCTACTGGGCTGGAAGTTTAGTCTTTGATACCTACCATGCTGTTGGTAATTTGGTATTCTATCCTATTCTCTACAAACCACTGAATATTGCGCTTGATCACTACAAACGGAGGCTTTTATGACGATTAAAATTTATACTAAGGTAGGCGATCAAGGCTTTACCAAACAGGTTACCGGTAAAATGGTTCCTAAATATGACCTGCAAATTGTTGCTGTCGGCGATATTGATGAACTTGATTCTTACTTAGGTGTCGTAATTGCCAATTTGTCTGCCAAATGTCAAGAACTGCATGACCCTATACAAAACTTACAGCGTGACTTATATGAACTCGAAAGCGATATTGTTGTCAAAAGGCACGAAGAGATTACATCTGAAACAGTAACAAAGCTGGAAAAGGAAATCGACGAACTTAATAATAAAATACCCCAAACAACCCATTTCATTTTGCCTGGCGGTTCCATTACAGCAACTCACTTACATTATGCTCGTACAGTTGCCAGGCGCGCTGAACGTTCACTGGTTAAGTTGAATGCTGAAGAGCAAGAGTTAGCTCCTGCTTGTTTAAAGTATATCAACCGCTTATCAGATTATCTTTTTATTCTAGCTCGTTATGCTAATGTTCTGGACGGCGTTCCTGAAGTCAAAAGTAAAATCAAATAAGTTTACTAGCATTTAAAAAAGTGAAGTAGTTTCAACTAAGGACTGCTTCACTTTTTGCTTATTTTAAATTAGTATTTCACTGCCACCAGAGTTTAATTAAACCTTGTGTGCCCAAATCGCCCAAGTGCTTTTCATCAACTAGTATCTCATATAACTTCTTAGCTTCTGCAGTAGCCGGCAAGTCAATTTTCATTTCTTTCGCAGTCTCTAAAGCAATACGCAGGTCTTTCAAAAAATGTTTACTGAAAAAGCCTGGAGTATAATCACCCTTTAAGACACGCGGACCGTAATTGCTTAAACTCCAATTAGCAGCGCTCCCGGCACCAACAGTTTTAAGGACGGCTTCAAGGTCAAGCCCTGCTTTTTTAGCATAGACTAGCATTTCCGTCATACCGGTCATCGTGCCTGCAATCATGATCTGGTTAGCCATTTTAGTATTCTGACCCGCGCCAGCTGGTCCAAAATAATGAACTTGCTTTCCGAAATCCTTAAAAACAGGTTCCAAGTTTTGGTATGCGGACTCATCACCACCAACCATAATTGTCAGTGTACCGTTCTTTGCGCCCAGGTCACCGCCTGAAACGGGAGCATCGAGGACTTTTGCTCCTTGCTTTTCACCCGCGGCGAAAATCTTTTGCGCTAAAGCAGGCTTGGAAGTTGTCATGTCTACCAAATTTTTACCCTTAACTTCGGCCTGTAAAATACCGTTATCACCAAAATAAACTTGCTCAACATCAGTTGGAAAACCAACAATCGTAAAAATTGTATCAGTTTGTTCAACTACAGCTTTAGGATTGTCACACCAAGTAGCACCTTTAGCAACTAGATTATCAGTCTTACTCTTTGTCCTGTTATAGACCCACAGCTCGTGGCCAGCTTTTAATAAGTTAAGGCAAATCGCATTACCCATTACGCCAGTTCCAATAAAACCTATTTTCATAATCAACATCTCCCTTATTAAAACGTTTTCTAGGCAATTTAATCATACCACTAACTTATCTTTAATAAGCAGATATTTAGACATTTAGATTTTGATGTTTTCATTAACAAATGGTTCTGCCTGTTCACTATATTCCGAAATTCCTAATAAAATAAAATTTTTAATGGCCCACTTGCACTTAGATGTGTACTCTAACTTATGCTCAAAATGATAGTTGATCATAGTTTCCAACAATGCTAATACATTTTTTAAAAACAGTTCGGGTCTCGTCTTAACGTTTTTAACAGCTTAGACAAAATAACGTGCTTCATTATAAGCCTGCCGTTCAATGCAGATCATTAAGAGATTGCAAATCATTCCTAATAATTCTTCTTGCTGGCGCGTCTTTGCTACGTCCTTTAACTTTTCAACTACCTATTTTCCTATTAGCAAATTGCTCTTCAAATCATAAATCGGGATTAAATCAATTTCAAACGCACCTAGTAATTATAGTTTAAATGATATCAAGCTCTTTTAATATAAAAATCAGTTTACTATTTGACTTAACCTTAACATTAAGTACTATAATTTTGATAATTATAAAATTTATCCTGCTGAACATTCCAATTTATATAATTGTCAGCTCGCTACCACAATAAAGTATTTTATAATTATAATTAATAAACATTAAATAAATTAGTGCAGGGAGGCACTTTTACATGAACAAACACGAAGACTTCTTATTAAACCAAATTGTCGAACCCCAGGATCTTAAAAAATTAAGTATCCCTGAAATGAAAAAATTAGCCCAGGAAATCAGAACATTAATCTTAGAAAAAGATGCGGCTGAAGGCGGGCATCTTGGTCCCGACTTAGGGATTGTGGAAGCCACAATTGCTTATCATTACGTCTTTAATGCACCCCAAGATAAAATTATATGGGACGTTTCGCACCAAACATATCCCCATAAAATGTTAACGGGTCGTGCACAAGCTTGGCTTGATCCCGACCATTACGAGGATGTCACGCCTTATACTAACCCCGATGAAAGTCCTTATGATTACTATTCAATCGGTCATACTTCAACATCTATTGCTTTAGCAACCGGTATGGCTAAAGCCCGGGACTTAATGGGTAAGCATGAAAATATCATGGCTTTAATTGGTGATGGTTCCATGACTGGCGGACTGGCCTTTGAAGGTTTAAACAATGCCGCAATTGAAAAGCACAACTTGGTAGTTGTAGTTAATGATAATCAATGGTCAATTGATGAAAATGTTGGTGGCTTAGTGACTGCTCTGAAAAAATTACGCGATTCAAATGGCCAGGCTGCCGAAAATCCGTTTACAGCTATGGGTTTTGATTACCGCTATGTTGCAGACGGTAATAACCTGACTGATATGATTGCCGCTTTTAAAGCAGTCAAAGACGTTGACCACCCAATTTTATTACACATTAATACGCTTAAGGGCAAAGGTTATGAACCAGCTGTTCTTGATGAAGAAGCTCATCACTGGGTATCACCGTTTAATTTACAAAATGATCAGCCACTTGCCGCAGAAAGTCAGAAACCTACTCCTAACTCAGTGGCACTTGATGTGATTAAAGATGAAATTAAAGCAGGAAAAAATGTCATGGCTATCGATGCAGCCATCCCTGGCGTTTTTGACCTGGAAGAATTCAAAAAAGAATATCCCAATAATTACACTGACGTGGGCATTGCTGAACAAGAATCTGTTGCTTTTGCCACAGGGTTTGCTAAAGAAGGTGGCATTCCAGTTCTAATGGAAAATTCTACCTTCTTACAGCGTGCTTTTGACCAGCTTTCTCATGATACAGCTGCCAATGACTTGCCAGTTGTAATGTTAGTAGCGGGCGGACGAATTTCTAACCAATCAAAAACTCATTTGGGAATCTTTGACCAAGTAATGATTTCTAACCTACCTAACTGGATTTATCTGGCTCCTACTACGCTAGAAGAAGAAAAAGCAATGATCAAGTGGGCAATTAACCAAAGAAAACATCCAGTTGCTATTAAAATGCCGGCCAATGTGCCAGATTCAGACGAACAAACTGTAGCAACTGACTACTCAGAAATTAAGTATCAGGTTACTTCAGGTAAAGATGTAGCTATTTTGGCACTAGGTGACTTTTACCAATTAGGAAAAGACGTAGCAAATAAGTTAGGAGCTACCCTAGTTAATCCACTTTCTGCCAATATTTTGAACAAACAAGCACTAGATGAATTAGCAGCCAATCATCGAGTAATTGCTACGCTTGAGGATAATTCGTTAGATGGCGGCTTTGGCCAAAAAGTAGCTTCTTATCTGGGTAAAGAAAAAGTTAAAGTACTCAATTACGGCCAAAAACGGGTTTATACCGATCAAACTCCAGTTGCAGAAATTTACCGCCAAAATCATCTAACTACTGACCAAATTGTGGCGGATGTGCAACAGAACTTATAAACGGCAAGAATCAGGCTTCACCAAGGACTGACTAATAATGACCAGAAAACATAAAACTATCCTTTTTAGTACATTAATAATAGTCATGTTGCTATTAGGCGTTTATTTTTTCAAAAATAATAATTACCAACAGAAAAATGGCACTCGCATTCGCATCGATACGCCAACACTTTTTGTTCACGGCTGGGGCAGCAGTTACCACGCCGAAGAAAGTATGGTGACTTATGCCCAAAAGCAGCATGCTACTAATTCTGTCATACGTGCTGATGTTGACCCTAACGGTAAAGTCACTTTACTAGGAACAATTAAAAACCGGGCCAAGAACCCAATAGTTGAAGTCAATCTCCAAAATAATAAGAGCATTTTTACCGGAATAAATAATCAAATCACTGCTATGAACAAAAGCAGCAATTATATTAAAGATGTAATCACTGCACTGCAAAAAAGGTACCGTTTTAACCGGATTAATTTAGTAGGACATTCAATGGGTAATTTACAAATTGCCTATTACTTGCGTAACAATGCCGCTAATGCACATATGCCTCATCTAAATAAACAAGTTTCAATCGCCGGTCATTATAATGGTTATATTGGAGAACAAGGAGCACCAAATAAAACTGTCTTAAGCCGCGCTGACAAACCCTGGCAAATGAGTGCGGGGTATCGCGTACTTTTAAGTTTAAGAAAAAAATTCCCCAGAAATGCCGCAGTTTTAAATATTTACGGTGATACGGGAAACGGCAGCGATGGCGACGTCACCGTTAACTCTGCCCGTTCTTACCGTTATTTAGTCAGCAAACGCGCCCACTCATATCAGGAAAAAGAAATACGGGGTCCTCGCGCTCAGCACAGTAAATTACATGAAAACAGACAAGTTGATCGCTTGCTAGTTAACTTTTTATGGTAAATTACAACTGGATTTACTGTATCTTACCTTGATCGTATAAACTTATTTTGTTTTTTAACCGAGCAATAGTAACTTGAATATTTTGGTCTTGCTTTTCTAGCCTATGTAATTCTTTAACTAAAATTTGCCGTCTGGGCTTCTTGGTATCACTCCCCTGTTGCAATAATTCTGTATACTCCAGCAAGTCTTTCACGGGAATTTTCACCTGACGCATGCATTTAATAAAACTAATCCAAGTAAGATCTTTTTCTTCGTAGTTCCTGACCCCATGCTCTTTTTTGACTTCAGGTATCAGACCCATTTTTTCATAATATCTAAGAGTTACAGGAGTCAAATCTACTCTTTCAGCTACTTCTGAGATTTTCATCACTATTCTTCTTTCTGGCTACTTAAACTTAGATCTAAGTTTAAGTATTAGCTAAAATATATTAAGTTACATTCAGCTGTCTTTCTAGCTTGTTTTACCTAATACTGATTGAAAAGTAGCCTATAATTAACAGTTATAGGCGCTTTTTCTATATTGAATTTTTTTATGAGTAAAAAATTATCTTATTTTACTTAGTAATTAAAATTCTATTACAACACTTTTTTATGTAAAATACTTATTAAACATGATGTAGTATAACCTGCTTGCATAAAGACTTTCCGTTATACTAAAAGCATTAGTCAAAAAGGAAGCTAACATGGAACTAAGAGTTTTAAATTACTTTGTAGCCGTGGCCCAAGAAGGCAATATGACCCGTGCTGCCAGAAAGTTACTCATTTCTCAGCCAGCGTTGTCAAGACAAATTGCCGATCTGGAAGCTGAACTCGGCGTTAAATTATTTAACCGTAAGTCCCGCCATTTATCCCTTACGCCTGCGGGTCATTATTTACTTGAACAGGCGCAAGAAATTTTAGATTTAACTACTAAAACAAAAAGAAATCTGGCAAAAGACTCTTTTATCAGTGGTGATTTAACTATAGCTGCAGGTGAAAGCATAGGGATGCAACGGATTATGAATGTGGTCAGCGTAATTATTAAAGAGCATCCTACTGTTAAAATTCACTTATTAAGTGGAGATTACTGCTATGCTGAGCACAAGTTAGATAACGGAACGGTCGACTTTGCAGTTATTATCGGGGATGTTCCTTTAGCTAATTACGCTTCTTTGACTTTACCCGAAAGAGATACTTGGGGAGTTTTAATGCCTGCTAATGATCCCTTAGCGCAAAAAGCAGTGATCAGACCGGCAGACTTACAAGGGCGCTCTTTACTAAATTCACAGCAAGCAGAAAAAATGCACCTTTTTCAAAACTGGCTGGGAAATTATTATGACTCCGTCAATTTCATTGGCAGCTTTAACCTGAACTTCAATGGTACGTTGATGGTTAAAAATCATGCAGCATTAATGCTCACTCTAGATAAATTAGCTGATACCTCTAAAGGCTCAGGCATTACATTTAGAAAATTACAGCCAGCGCTGCACCAAACTATCAGGGTGGTTTGGAAACGTGAAGTTAACTTATCACCAGTTGCTGAACTGTTTTTAAAACTATTACAGAAATCAATTTAAACTACGCAAAAAAGAGGTTTTTTGATGACTAATAATATTAAAAGTCAATTTCAAGACTTGATAGAAAATTATGCAGCAGATGTAGAACATAATTGTAAAAAGCATTTGCAAAAAGACAGCGTGCTAATACCATTAATTGCCAGCACGGTGCAAGGAGTAACAACTGTTATTCCCGACCAAGTTACAAAAATTTTGGATGCTAAAATAAAACCAGAAGTTTTATTAGAAATGTTATTCCAATTAGCTCCTGTGATCGGAACACTAAAAGTTGAACAAGCCTTAGAGCAAGTGCAAACCGTTTTCGACCAACGAAAGATAGTATTAAGCTCGCCGCAAATTGAATCAGACCTAAATTATGGTGAAAAAGTGCAGGAAAACCTTTATGGGTCTGAAATAAAATCATTACTACAAGATTTACCCGATGATGCCGGTATTTTCATTCCGCAGGCTTTGACGGAGCATTTTTTCAATGATTTTTACAAGCGCCAAGAATTAGATATTCGTGACAGAGAACGTTATGAGTTACTGGCATTAATTACCATGAACGTAGACTTTCAAATTAAAGCACATGCTCACGGCAGTTTAAAAGCCGGCAACAGTGAAAGTGAACTGATTTGGTCAACAATTCAATTACTGCCCTATATTGGTTTCCCTTTTGTGATTAACAGTGTACAAGTTATTCATCAAGCAGCAGAACAAATAAAGGCAAAAGAGTAACTGAAATTTAAAAAGCCCTGTAGCCATAAGCTACAGAGCTTTTTTAGTGTCAACTGCCAGTACTTTGGTATTTTTGTAAAAATACCCGCCACAACTGATAAATTAGGATAAAAAAGAATACACATGCGGCAGGAATTAGCAACAGCCATATCCACTCATGTTCGACTGCAATTTTTTCTTGTGGAATTGAAGCAACCCAACCGATTGGGAAGATAAAGGTCATAATTAGCCTTAAAGTCGACGAATAGATCGCTAACGGATATTTACTCATATCAAAAAAGTCAAACGTTGTTTCTACCAAGTTGGCTAAACCATTAGAAAGTAGTGCAACGATATTACCTAATACAGCTAGTCCTAAGAAGATGAGAGAAGTAAAAAGTGAGATAAAAATAAACATGGCGGTGATATACCACGGATTATGTAACTGCATATCCACAATTATCAACAGCAAAAGCGCAACAATTAAGTCACCCCATGCGTCCTCATCCACACGTTCATTAACAAGTTGAAATAAAGGATTGACGGGTTTAATTAAGATTGTATCTAAGCGCCCGTCATGAATATAATCAGAAATATTGAGTGCATTGATAAAAAAGCAGCGAAAAATGGCAAAAGCTAAAGTTGCTAAAGCGTAAGTTAAAAGCAATTGTGCAAAACTATAGCCCTTAATGCGGGGCACTATATTGAAAATAAATCTCAAAGCCACAATATTAAGCACATTTTGAATAATCATACCTGCTAGTGCAAAATAAAAGTCGAGGTCATAAATAGCAATCGCTTTTAAATTGATTTTTAAATAAGTGGCCAATAATTTTAAATATCTCATTATTAACCTCCTTGAATCACAGTTGAAACAACGGAGCGCTTAAACAAGATTTTAAAGAGCACGTTGAACAGGATAATGTAGAAAAGCTGGATCAGAACCACTTGAACAAATAGCGCCCATGATGGTTTTTGCGCCAACATTCCCACTGCACCAAAAGAATACTGAAATGGCAGAAAAGATGCCACCCTTTTAATTACGGCAGGATAAAAATTGGCAGGAAACATGTTGCCGGCTAAAACAAGTAATATTGCCTCTTTAAAGGTGGAGATGCCCCAAATACTATAAGTGTAAAAAGAAAATGTCCCCAGGAGTAGTTCCAGCTCAAAATATAATAGATAAGCTAAAATTCCTGTCACTAAGACCATTAAAATTGTGCTGAGTGCAATTTTAAAATTCAGCAACCACAGGCAAATTAATAAATCTACTGTGCCAATCAAGGCAAATTTGACAATTGAATAGCCGATGCTTTCCCACAATAGTTGTGTCGCAATTGCTACTGGCTTTAACAAATCAAGTGCAATATTACCAGAACGAATTTTATCGTTCACTTCGTAACTGGTTTTAGGAAAAAGCACGGTTAAAAGCTGCATTAATATAAGATAACTAATAGTTTGTTGAAATTCACTGGTCGGCTTGCCTGTTAGAACAGCTTGCCACAAAAAATACTGCACGGTAAGCGAGATTAAAGTAGAAAAGAGCCAGAAAATTAAGGCATATTTTGAAGCCAAGCCTTTCTTTATACCTACTTTAATGAGCATTAGTCTATATTTCATTATTGCACCTCCTGTCGCGTGAGGTGCGCTAATAAATATTCCAATTTATTACTCTTAACTTCAATATTGGCAACTGGGATGCGAGCAGTAATTGTGCTTAACACTTCTTTGAGATTTGCCTGCTTAATCTTGGCAATCTGATATGAGCCGTTTTCAAGCTGCACCATGTTAGGCCACTGCTTTATTAAATCAGCGCTTAATTTATCTGCACTAGTAAAAGTGATGGATGCAGGTACATCTAGTTCCGCGAGTTCTTGAATACTTTGATCTAATACCAACTTACCTTTATTCAAGATTAAAATGCGCGAGCATACTTTGGCTACTTCATCGAGATCATGTGAAGTGAAAATGATCGTTTTATCAGTTAATTGTTGTAAAAATTGCGTAATATTATTTTTAGTAAGAACGTCAAGACCGATTGTAGGTTCATCTAAAATAAGCAGTTCAGGATCGTGAATAAGAGCTGCAATAAATTCAGCCTTCATCCGTTGACCTAAACTAAGTGTCCGCACAGGCTGCTCTAAAAATTCAGTAGCCTGCAGCATTTGCGCTAGCTTGGTTACCCGTTTGATAAAAACTCTTTCAGGTACTTGATATATTTCACGGTTGAGTTTAAAAGTGTCCATTGCGGGCAAATCCCAGCGCAACTGACTTCTTTGACCAAACACAACCCCTATTTTGGCTGCATTCTTTTGTCTGTTATTAAGCGGATCTTTGTCAAAAGTCTTGATAATACCGCCATCAGGCTGCAAAATACCTAAAATCATTTTGATCAAAGTCGACTTGCCGGAACCGTTTAGCCCCACCAAGCCAACATAATCTCCTTGATGAATTTCTAGAGAAACGTTTTTTAGTGCATAAAAAGTGCGATATTCTTTGTGAAACAGCTTAGCTGCTTTCACCTTACGATACCGTTTCGCCAGGTTCTTGGTTTTAATAATCATTAGTTATTCCCCAATACTTAATTCAGAGTGCAGGTTTCATCCCCAAATAAAAACCAGCACTTACCTTGAACCGGCGTTTCCAAATCATAGCGCCATTATAGCACTTAATTTTTATTTTTCCAAACTCTTGCAGCTACTTTGAAAATAAAGCCAAGATAAAAATGGCCACAATTACCAAGATATCTGCAAACTTCATCTTTTCTTTAAGGAAAATATCGCCAAAGATGACACTGTATAAAGAGGTCATGTTTAAAAAGATCCAGGCAATGCTTGAGTTGGGTGAAGACGTTGCCAAAGTATAAGTTACTTGCGCTAAAAGCGTTAGAACCGCCCGGGAACCATAAATTAGATAAACCTTGCCTTTGAGATTTTCAGCGCTGATTTTGAAAGTTTTGTTTTTATAAATAAAAGTAATTAAGGTAATTAAACAGCGCACATAAATTGTCATAATAGTAAAAAAAACCAGATCAATCGGTTTGATTAAGCCTTTAGTTAATAACGGTGAAAGTGCTGCTTGAATAATCAACAAGGGCGCAATTACGGCAAAAGTCGTCAACAGGTTTTTCAAATTTAAATTATTATGGCGCTGTTCAAAAACAATATAAATAACTACGATCACCGTGGAAATAATCGAAACCAGATATGAGGATTTGCTAAAGTAACCCATAGTCAGCAAAATGGCCCAAGGAATGAAAAGATCGGTCACTTTACTCAATAGCACAGACTGCATGATTGAAACTTTTTTGAACACATAGCTGTAGCCGTAGGCAACTACTTGAGCCAGAAAAGCATATAAAAGGACTTTAATAATATAGTTGTTGGTTATTCTGGGACTAGGAAAACTGTGCAGGACATAAATTAGAAAGAAAGTAACTAAAACCGAACTACAAATATTATTTAAAAAGTTCACATCGATTGAACTTTGTTTCCGATACCCCATTTGGTAACGGTCAATAACTGATATTATTCCCCTGGAAAATGAAGAAATAGTGGCAAAAATAATCAACCAAATATTACTGATAATCATGGTTCCTCCATATAACAAACATAGTCTAAAACTATTACTAATATTTTGGTCTTTGCAGCCACAATTAAAAAGTCAGAGAAATAGTTATTACCAGTAACTAGACATTGTTCAGTTACTAAAATCCAGCCATTGGACATACAAAGTTTATGTGTATTCAAATGATATTTACTAAAGACTAATCATAAAAATACAGTATTTAACTTAAAGATTATTTTATTATACACCAAGTTAAAAATTCAAAAAAGTGACTGTGAGTCTTAATTATTTAAAAAATTGAGTGCGTTGACCAAAATTCATTTTTCTAACTCATTGTTCTTTACAAATGAGTAACTACTTACTATAATGATTATTTGTGAGTGATTACTCACCTTAGGAGGAAAAATGAACAATTTTATTGAAATTCATAACTTAGTTAAAAAATATGGTAAACAAACCATTTTAAACAATGTCGATCTAACACTTAAAAAAGGCGAAATCATCGGTCTAATTGGTCCCTCTGGTGCAGGAAAAACTACCACAATTAAAACTGCTTTAGGAATGGAAAAGGCGGACTCGGGATCTGCCTTAGTTTTAGGAAAGCAGATGCCGAATAGAAAAATTTTAGGTGAAATTGGCTACATGGCACAATCAGACGCCCTATATACTTCACTAACAGGAGCAGAAAACCTGGAATTTTTTTGTGAAATGAAGGGTGTTGCTAAAAAAGATATAGCTGAACAAATTGAATATGTCTCTGAAGTGGTTGATTTAACAGATGCATTAGATAAATATGTTAAAGAGTATTCCGGCGGCATGATGCGCCGCCTGTCGCTAGCAATTGCCCTACTTTCTTATCCTAAATTACTTGTTCTAGATGAGCCCACTGTCGGAATTGATCCCGCTTTACGTAGAAAAATATGGCATGAATTAAATAATTTACGCAGTCAAGGCTGCAGTGTATTAATCACCACTCATGTTATGGATGAAGCTGAAAAAACTGACCGCGTTGCCTTGCTTCTTCATGGTGAAATTATTGCTTTTGATCATCCGCAAGTTCTTGAACAGAATTATGGCGTACCAACCATTGAAGATGTCTTTTTAAAAGCAGAACAGAAAGAAGGATAAAAATAATGAGAGTAACAGCGATTGTCAAAAAAGTTTTAAAAGAACTTTTTCGTGATAAAAGAACTTTAGCAATGATTTTTCTGGCACCTATTTTAGTTTTGTGGTTGATGAATGTAATGTTTGCTTCCAATTCATCAACCAGTGCTAAGCTGGCGGTGGTTGATGTCCCTCATCAGGTAAACAAAAACTTAGACAAAGTGGATCACGTTTCCATAAAAAAATATACCGACAGAACTCAAGCAAAAAAGAAACTAAAACAAAATAAAATCGACGGTGTGATCTACTACCACCACAATAAATACTATGTAGATTATGCTAATACGGATTCGAGCCAAACTGCTCTGACCAAACAAGCTTTGAAAGTGGCAATCACAGGGCAGTCAATTACTAAAATGAAAACAGCACTAACTCAGAGTCAGAAGCAGTTAGTTAAATTGTCTAAACAATTAGCTATTGTAGCGCAAAAAAATGGTATGCAGGTGCCGACTAAACCAGGTACACAAAAGAAAACTAAGCCAAAGAAGGCTAAAAAAGCTAAGATCATTAATAAGTACCATTATGGTAATAGTGATACGGGCTTTTTCAACAAAATTGTGCCTATCTTAATTGCCTTCTTCATCTTCCTGTTTGTTTTCCTTATTTCAGGAATGGCACTGTTAAAAGAAAGAACGACAGGCACTTTGGACAGATTATTAGCCACTCCCGTTAAAAGAAGTGAGATTATCTATGGTTATATGATCAGTTATGGCATAATTGCTGTCATTCAATCAATAATCATTATTGTTGTCACAATCTGGTTATTAAATATTGAAGTAGCAGGCAATGTGATGTGGGTAATTTTAATTAGTATTCTAGTAGCAATGGTCGCTTTAGCCTTTGGCTTTTTGCTATCAACTATTGCAGAATCAGAATTTCAAATGATGCAGTTTATTCCACTTGTAGCTGTGCCACAAATATTCTTCTCAGGTATTATTCCCCTGGATTCAATGGCCAACTGGGTATCTTATCTGGGTAAAATACTGCCACTAACTTATGCTGGTGACGCATTAAATCAAGTAATACTTTATGGCCGCGGATTTGAATCATTTGCTGGCGATATGTTAGCTTTATTAATATTTATCGTTGTCTTAGTAGCATTAAACATTGTTGGCTTAAAACGGTACCGTAAAGTATAATTAAGCTAAAAGCAGAAAAAGGTGATATTTTTGGTCCAAGTTATTTCCGCATATGAAAAAGAACTTAATAATGAAAAAATTCCAGCTGGGAAAAAGAAAGTATTGTTAGCAGCACTTGATTTATTTTCAAATAAAGGCTTTCATGCTACTACCACTTCTAAAATCGCAAAAGCAGCTGGCGTGAGCGAAGCCACAATTTACAAATATTTTCAGTCTAAAGATGATTTGCTAAAAAAATTGCTTAGTCCATTATTTATTGAATTACAGCAAGACTTTATCGGTAGTCTTTCCCAATATCAAACTTTGGATGCATTGGTCACTTTTATTGTCAAAGACCGACTTAAGTTTATTAAAGCCAACTTTGACTTTATCAAGCTACTTTTACAAGAAATACTGACTGACCCCAAATTACTGCAATATTTTAAAGACTTAATCAGTAAAGAAACTGATTTTATTAATGTGTTCAAAAGTTGGAAACAAAAATTTTCTGAAATTGATCCGAACTTGACACCAATTGCAATAATTAGAGCAATTATTGGACCCATTGGAGCCTTTGCCTTGCAAACGGATTTCTTTAACTATCAAGGAGACACTACTAGCGATTATAGTTTGATTAAAAAACAAATTATTGCCGGACTAACTAATTAAGACCAATTTAGTTCCAACAATAAAAAGACTAGGATTTTTGTACTGAGCCCCAACACTTTAAGAAAATAGCAAAAAATAAACTGGTGTTTAACCTCATTACTTTAATGTTTATTGTAATCACCGGTTTTACCGACCACATATTGGTGCAATAACAGGATTTTTAATGCTCAGTTTCCTTAATTTAATAACTGATATCAAATCCTTATCTGTTAACGCCATGAAATGTGATTAACGCATTAAATAATTTTGTTATGTTAATTATTTATATTTTCTTGGTTAAAGTATGTTGGTTTTTCGCCATTCTATGAGCAATTGCAGTTTTTCTATATCAAGCCGCCTTTTAGTTACACCGCATATCTCAAATAGAAAAATGCCACTAAAAAGCTCCAATGTTTGCTTAACATTGAAGCTCAATATTACATCAGTTTGCCAAAAATTAGCTATTACAAAAATTTAATTAGTACACCCACCGTAGCTACTAGAGTCAATATTAGAATTACTTTGTTAGCGCTCATCCTTTTAGATGAAATCAGCCAAAAAGTAAATAAAACTGCAACTAGAGGTAATAGTCCCGGGAAGAATCCATCAATAATTGTTTCAAGTGGCTTGGTTTGTGAACCAAAAGGAATCTTGACGGTTGTTTTTAAAGCAATTGTCGAAGCGGCAAGACCACCGATAACAATTGTACCTAAAACTGTAAACATGTTCGTCAGACGCTTAGCACTTTCACCAACAATTTTGTCTACAGCAGACACACCTAACTTATAACCACCTTTAAAGCAAACTACTTCTACAATAGTAATAATCACCGCATAAGTTACGATGTAAAATAGCGGACCTAAGGGACTGCCATCTTTAGATAGACCCATGGCAATTGATAAGAGCGTGGGGATTAGAATACCCTGCATCAGTGAGTCACCAATACCAGCTAAGGGTCCCATCAATGAAGCCTTAACATCGACGGGCATCTCTTCGCTGACGTTAGTGTTGCCCATACCAATTTGTTCTTCTAGTGAGGCTACAATACCATTAACCAGCTGTCCGGTCTGTGGCTCCGTATTGTAAAAAGGCGAATGCCGCTTAAGCAGCCGCTGATAGGCTTGATCATTATTTTTATAATATTTATTACCTAAAGGCATATATGAAACTGCCCATGCAGCGCCGTGCATCTTTTCATAGCTCATTGCAGATTCAGGTAGGAACATATATCTTAAAAAAATTGACCGTAATTCTTTTTTAGTTAAGCGCTCCGGTTTAGCTTCTTGAGCTACTGGCTTTTGTTTATCATCTTGATTAGCCATTATTTTGCCTCCTTAGAATAAATCTGTATCTTCGTATTCATCTTCGGTTTGAATAGCTTTTGCTGTGCCAGATAAATTACTACTATTATTGCTGCCTTTTCTACCAGATATCTGGTAGACAATATAAGCAATTAAAACGGCAATAAATACTAAGCCAATAGTACTCATTTTGGCAAAAGCAATCATTGCAAAACCAAATAGAAAGTAGATTAATTGTAGCTTATTTTTAATCAGCATATTCATTAACATTGCAATACCAAGAGCAGGCAATAAGCCACCCAGCACCGTGATAATGCTGGTTATTTGCGTCGGAATTACTTTGAGTAAAGCTTCAACTGCTCCCCTACCAAAGTAAATCGCTGCCCATATTGGCACTGCACGTACTAAGAAAGTAATAATTTGCGGCCAAACAACTTGGTCCATAATAAGAGCATGTTTATTAAAACGGTCAATGTCACGATCGGCTCTATGATTAAAATAGGAAAAGCCTGCCATTCTTAAGTTATAAAAAATCAGACCAAACGTTTGACCAATAAAAATAGCGAGAGTAACTGCAATTGCAGGATCTTTAGTTGTAGCCATTGCTAATCCAATGCCGCCATAAGAAGCATAAGTGATTTCCGTACTTGAAGTTCCGCCAGTATGCATTGTCGCAATGAAGACCGCTTGTACGGCTAACCCGCAAAGTACACCTGCTTTAACATCTTCAAAAATCAAACCACACATGAAGCCTGCAATTAAGGGTCTGCCTAAAATATAGAATCCGTAGGCGACGCCACCCATAACGATACTATCAACTGCTCCCAAGTACCCAAGAATACCAACTAAAGCAGCTTGCCAAAAAAGAGCCATATTCATTTTTATTCCTCCTTGGCTTTCAACTCATCATAGTGTTTTTTAACCTCAGGCCACGTTTTTTTCTTTTCATCTGGAATCAGTTGGAAAGAAATATTTATGCCATGGTTATACATATAGTCAAATGCTTCATAATCTTTATCATCAAGGGCTAAAGTTCTTTCAACGACTATTGCCCCTTCACGCGTATTCATTGGTCCTACATTCAGTTCATTACCCCAGTCAGCTCCGTTTTGCAAAAGTTTAGCGAAAGTTTGAGGTGAATTTGATATTAAGAAAAAGTTTTTGTTTGACTGTACCCCCTTTTTAATTATTTCTGGACCTTTATCATCGCTAAATATACCTACTTTTAGGTTTCCAGCTGCTGCTTTTAAAACTTTTGTTCTGAGTTTATCGTGAATAATCTTATCACCCACTACTAAGAAACCATCTATGGGTCTTTCCTTCGACCATCTTGTCGTGGTTTGACCATGTATCACACGGTCATCCACTCTAGCTAATGTTATTGCCATAGAGAAACACCTTCCTCTAGCTAAAATTCAATATCTTGATTTGTGTCCGCCGTTTCTTTAGCTACACAAACTCCTTCCTTACCGAATTTTTCAGCTAAATCTGTGATTTCATCTAAACTCGGCTTGCTAGTTAGTGACAGGCCGACTTCCAAAAGCATAGGTAAATTGAGACCCGCTACAACTCTAATCTTTTGCGGATTTTGAAGATATTTTGCAAAGCACTCGTTATATGGCGAACCACCCTTAATATCGCAAAGGATTAATAAATCGTCTGTTTCTTGATCTATGATGTGGGCAAGTTCTTTTTTAAATTGACCAGTATCATCAGGACTTAATCCTAAATATTTAATCTGATTGGTTGAACCTGCAAGCATTTGATAACTGCTATAAATGCCTTTTGCCAAATTCCCGTGTGTTGTAATTAAGATCTTCATTATTTGTACCTTACCTATATAAAATAGAAGTGACTTTATATTGATCAGTTCTAAGCAAAGCGTCGGAGCATTCTATCGGCTCATCATCCGCTGCAAAAGTAACTTGATTTAATTCTAAAGCAGCATCATTTGGTGCCAATTCCATTATTTTTGCCTGTTTTTTGTTTAGATTACGTGCTGAAAAATTCCTAATACCATATTTAATTTTTATTCCGGCATCTTTTTCTATTGCAGCAAATAAAGCAACATTATTAAAATCTACTTTTGCTATTTTCGGGCATTTATCCAGAGAAATCCAATTAAAAGTAAGTATAGCCGGTGTGTCTTCAACACTTCTGAGACGCACCAAATATAATACTTCCTGTTCTTTATCTATTTTTAACTTTTTCTGGATCTCCTTCGTAGGTTTGACAATTTTCTTTTCTATTACTTGCGTGGAAAAATTAATATTTTTTGCTTTCATAGTTTCAGCATACGAGACTAATTCTTGCGCAAAAGGATAAGAAATTTGTGGCTTCGTCACAAACGTTCCTTTACCTTGGACTTTTTCTAAAGTACCTTCTTTGACTAGCAAAGAGATTGCTTTTCTAACAGTCCCTCGCGCTACTCCCAGATTGTCAACAAACCATTTTTCAGACGGGATTTTGTCGCCCGGTGTTAATATTTTTTTATTAATGTCTGTCTTTATTTGGTTCGCAATTTGCTGATAAATGGATACTGGAGAATTATTATCTATTGATATATTACTCATAGGGATTCATTCCTTCTTTAAAAGTTATTTATTTATAGTATAATCTTTGTTTTTATTATAAAGTATTATACTATTCGCCCTAAAAGCAATATAGCTAAATAAAATTAATCAGCTATAGAATCATTATTTTTCTTTATCCCAGTGATAATTTGGGGACCTGCGCTCGTACCCAGTAATGATGCTCCTGCTTCAAGCAAAGATAAAGCCTGCTGTCTGGACCTAATACCACCGGAAGCTTTTACTTCACATTTATCTTGCGCAATTCTCTTTAATAATTGGATGTCATCAATGGTTGCGTGACCACCTTTACCCCAACCACTAGAGTTTTTTAGATAAGTAGCACCAGCATCCCTGGCAAGTTCAGCTGCCTTAATCTTTTCTGGGCGTGTCAGCATACCAAATTCGAGCATAATTTTAACAACCTTGCCATTTGCCGCCTTAACTACTGCAGCAATTTCATTTTGGTATTCATCATACATACCAGCTTTTAAAAAGCCGACATTAGGCATCCAGTCAAGTTGATCCGCACCATCCGCAAAGCATCTTTGAGCCTCAAAAACTTTAACTTCTGTCTTTTGTGCTCCCATTGGAAAACTCATACATGTGGCAACTTGAATGTTGGTTCCTTTTAGTTCTTCCTTGGCAAGAGTGACCCATTGTGGCTGAATCATTACACCATTAAAACCAAAATGCTTGCAATCTTCACACAAACCTCTTATATCATCCGGTGTTAATTCCGGATTAACATTAGTATGTTGAATCTTAGACGCCAATTCTTTATCCGACAAATTTAACATAATAAACCACCTTTCATATTGATCAGATTATTTTAAGCAATAACTGTAATCGCTTACAGTTATATATAAACATTTATATACGTCTATGTCAAGAAAAAATTAAATTAATATTTTTTAGTACTACAACCTCCCATCTAAGATCTTTTATTACCAATACTTTTCACATAATTACTTAGTATTTTTTTGTTTAATTAATTTAAACTGCTTTTAAATTACTCAATGCCAAACCCTATTAAATATGACTATTTCAAAAAGAGTAAATAAAAATAGCTATCAGTGTGATAGCTATTTTTATATTATTACGCTTTGCTATATGCCAGCCCTCGCTTTAGTCTCTTCCAAAAACTGGTATCTTCTGTTTGTAAAATTACGCCTTGATAGATTTTACTAATGTATACTGTTAAACCAACAATACTTACTATTAAAATTACCAGCGACAAAATAACTTCCATATTACCAACATGGCCATTAATTATACGAATTGGCATCATGAATGAGGAAAAGAATGGCACGTAGGATAATACTTGCGGCAGAATTTGTTCTGGGTTAGTAATAAGCGCAAATGACAGGAAAAATGCAAGCAGGGAAAGCATTGTAGTACCTTGAGCAGCTTTTGAAGAATCTTCAGGCTTGGCTACTAAAGCTCCCGAAAAGGCTGCTAATATCGTGTAAATAATTACACCAAGAATCAGAAAAATGAGATTGACATTTAACAAATTGCCCAAAATTTTATTTATTACTACCTGGTTGTTATGCATGAAAGAAGCCGTAATTTTTGCATGCAATGCCCAACGGTAAGTTGCCCAGCCGCCAA
>NZ_CALYQV010000022.1 GCF_945290125.1 uncultured Lactobacillus sp.
AGTGTAGTAGTAATTACTGCGGGATAGATGGGCAGGTCAGGATTGGCATTAATGGTATCAAGAATAAAAGTTACGCTGACTTTAAGCTCGCGTCTTAGTTGGGTAACTGCCTGGGCTATTTCCGCGGTTTGCGGTTCTTGGTCCGCTGGTCGACTAAGACATTCAATTTTTTTACGAATTCGTTCTCGATTTTCAGCTTCAAGTTCTGCTGGCGTAAGCGTTCGTTCTCTTGCTTGAGTCGCTGATTTTCCTGTTTGATCAGCTGTTCTCTTTTGGTCATGGGGCGGTCGTCCTCTCTGCTTGTTAACGATATTATACCCATTTTTACGGTATTCGCGCAGCCAATTAGACAACATGCCACTACTTTTTAAGCCCAAGTCAATAGATACTCGACGGGCAGGCTCATGTTCAACTATGATTCGCTTGAGAGCTTGCTCCTTAAAATTACTTGTATAAGCAGTGTAAGGCTGATCTAAAATAGCTAGATCGTGACGGCCAATTAAAGCCAACAAGCAACCAATATTAGTCCTGCCAACCCGATAACGCTGACTTAACTCAGTAGAACCGATTTGATAATCATGCCAAAGATGATAGATTTCAATTTTATCTTGTTTGGATAATTTAGACATAAAAATAACCCTCAAATTTGTCCTAAATTTGGGGGTCATATCATGAATGTAGCCTTTTTTATATTTCATGATTTAGTTTTGTCCTTTTGTGTTAAATATTTGGTTGCTTATCTATAAGTTTGCTACAAATTTTTATTTTATTAGTATGATGACTCTAAATTAGAAAAGGAGATGCCAATTATGCTGATTGAAACAAAAGAACTAACAAAAAAATTTGGTAATAAGGTTGCTGTCAGCAAAGCTGATATTCAAATTAAAGAGGGCCAGCTTGTTGCTTATTTAGGAACAAACGGTGCGGGTAAGTCTACCACTATTAATATGCTAACCGGATTGTTAAAGCCGACTTCAGGTGTCATTTCATATGCGGCAGGTTTGAAAATAGGCTTAGTTTTTCAGAATAGCATTTTAGATAATGAGTTAACAGTTAAAGACAATCTTTATTTAAGAGCAAAGATGTACCGCAACTTTTCTCAGGAGTGGCCTGAACAGTTAATTGACTTAATTGGCATCAAAAACTTTTTAAAGCAAAAATTTGGCACTTTATCAGGCGGCCAAAAGAGAAGGGTAGATATAGCCAGAGCTCTTATTTGCAAACCAAATTTACTGTTTCTGGACGAGCCAACTACCGGCCTTGATATTCAAACCAGAAATGCTATCTGGAAATTATTGACCAATCTGCAACAGCAACAAGGACTCACTATTTTTTTAACAACGCATTATTTAGAAGAAGCTGAAAATGCTGATCAAATGTATATTTTGGAAAATGGTCAAATCCTAGCTAGTGGCTCTGCTGCAGAAATTAAGAACCAATATGCTCCCAATAAATTAATACTCACTGTTGATAATATTCAGGCTTTAAACACTAACCAAAAAGTTATTCGGCTTAATCGTAAGCAAGTTGAAATTGATGCTTTATCGGCGCAAGAAACTGTTGAATTATTAAAAATCAATCAAGCAAATATCGCTGACTTTACTTATTCTAAAGGAACTATCAATGATGCGTTTTTACAGATTACAGGAAAGGAGATACAATAAATGGTTGCTTTATTTCGCAGAAATTTAAAAATCTATTTTTCTAACATTACTGGTGTAATTATGTCATGCCTCGGTGCATTGATATCTTTCTTTATTTATATTGGCTTTTTGCAAAACAATCTAGAAAAAAGTTGGCAAAATTTACCACATGTTACTAAAATATTAGATTTGTGGATGATAGCCGGTATTGTTGCAGTTTCTGGTATTACTACAGCTTTTCAAGCTTTTGGCCAGCAAGTTACTGATCAAGAAACTCATGCTGTTGCCGATTTTCAACTGACGGGTTTATCACAATTCAAACAAAATCTTGCTTATGTTTTGACAGGGATAGTAGTTAGCTTCTTTATGCAAATAATTACGTTTATTGTGATGGCGGCTTATTTTGCTCTAGTAGATAAAGTAAGAATTCCTCGAGAAGCATACCTACCTGGGCTTGTATTTATTTTTGTGGGTGCAATTGCAGCAACTTTACTTGATGAGATAATTGTGCTGTTCATGCATTCCAGCACTACTTTTAGCCGATTCTCTGCTGTTTTAGGTGCTGCTGCCGGTTTCGCGGTTGCGACTTATTTACCATATGGTATATTGGTTTCTGGAGCACAAAATTTGGTAAAATTAGTACCAAGTAGTTATGAAGCAGCTGCTTTAAGAGGCTTTTTACTTAAACAGACATTAGGTACTCTTCCAAATAATGTAAAACGGCATTTAATTAATTATTTAGGGATACAGTTCAAAATCAATAGTAACAGGCTAAATAATATGCTTGTTTTGCTATTAATGATTGCAATACTAATTTTAGTGATTATTATGCTTTTGCTTATCACTGATAGAAGGCGCAATAGATAAAGTGAAAATTAAATTTAAGTCGGATCCTACTTTAAATGAAGAAATTGAAGTTGAAATTAAAGCAGCACCAAAAAATGAAACGGTAAATGATTTAATTGATTATATACACAAATTTGGTGAAAAGAAATATCATCTTTTACCCATTAAAACTGATGACCGGATTGTTACGATTAAACGCACTGAAATCATAAAAGTGGAAATCCAAGCAACAGACATTACATTTTACACTACTACAGAAGTGGTGAAAACGACTGGCCGGTTATACCAAGTACTGGAAAAACTGGGAGATGGCTTTATTCAGGTTTCAAAACATGGCGTTATCAATATTAACTTTTTAGAATCCATTGAAGTTGGCTTTGCGGGAAATATGATTGCTCTTTTAAAAAACAATCTGAAAGCTGATGTTTCCAGACTATATCTGCCAGCATTAAAAAGAGAGTTGGGGCTTTAAAATGTGGAAATTAAGTAATTTCATTAACTATTTCTTTACAGGAGTTGGTTTTGGCGCAGCTACTTATTTGATCATTTTGACTTTTGTATTTCCTGGTGTACCTGCTACTCCCTTAGGAGTTATTTCAGTTTTTATTATTTCCGGGTTAATAGGGATTTTATCAATGATTTTTGCCGCGGATGTTTCACCAGCTATTGCTTTTAGTGTTCACATAATAGGAACATTCTTGCTGGTTTTATTAATGTATTGGATAAATAAGTGGTCTGTTACTTTTTGGTGGATATTGGGCGAGTTTTTGCTAGTCTATATCGTTATTTGGCTGATTGTGATTTTATCACAAGTACATACGGTGAATAAAATCAATTCTAAAATTAAAAAAAGGAATTCTAAAAAATAGAATTGATTAATAATAAACAAATAATTTTGATAATAAACCTAAAAGTTTTTTAGCTGCACTGTATTAATATTTAAAAATCTAAAGATATTGAAAAGACTATTTTTTGGACCAAATAAAAAGGCAAATCACTAAAATTGTGATTTGCTTTTTTTATTTAGTAGGACGGATATAAATAACAACGCTTTACCTGATAATAAGTAGTACATTTGTTAGTCTTACGTACGATTATTCTTTTGCACATAAACATAAACTGGCCAGCCGGTGAGGGTCAGTAAAATACCTATAATTGCCAAAAACGGTTGGGTTAACGTAGTGGTAATTACAATGAATAAAGCACCACAAATGGCTAATACAGGTGGAAGAGGATACCAAGGCGTTTTATATGGTCGCAAAAGATCCGGTTTCTTTTTGCGTAAAATAAGAACACCAACAAATAATAAAATTGAAAAAATCCAGGAAACATAGACTAACATGTTGGTTAATGAGTCAAACGTACCTGAAAAAATCATAATGGTGGCGATTACGCATTCAAAAATCATACTGTTTGTAGGCACAATAGTTTTAGAATTCAGTTTACTGAAGAAGCTTGCGGCAGGTAATTTCTTTTCTTTACCCAAAACATAAGGCATTCTTGATCCCAAAAGAAGGTGTCCATTAATAGCGCCAAATACGGATACCAATATTCCTGTAGCGACCAAAGTGCCACCTACACTGCCAAACAATTTTTGGGCAGTAAGCAGAGCTGTTGTTTGGTTACCTACAACTTTAGACCATGGGATAACTCTGACATAGCTCCAATTAAGAAGAGTGTAAAAGACTGTTACTCCAAAAAGTCCCCAAATGATCGCTTTGGCTAAAGTTTTAGCTGGGTTTTTAATTTCACTGGCTAAATTACCAATACTGAGCCAGCCGTCATAAGCAAAAAGTACGGCCAAAAGAGCTTGCCCAAAAGCCATTGCACCTGAAGCAGATGAAATGTGTGGTGCTGGAGCGCCAGCTAATTGATTAGGTCCCCTATAAAACAAAGAAAAAATGATAATTGCTGCAATTGGGAGCAACTTAATAACTAAAGTTATTTTTTGCACTTGACCGCTCAATTTAGAGCCGATCCAATTTATTAATAAGATTGTCAGCATAACAATCAGAGCAATTACAGTGGTAGACAAGCTTTTAAAGTGTGGTATCTCTTTTAATTGAGTCGCAAATACGATCGAAAGTGCGGCAATATTTGCTGGATAATAGACAATTATCAGAGACCAACCAAAAAGAAAGGCTATTTTAGGTCCGTAGATTTCTTCAAGATACCTGACAGGTCCACCATCTTTAGGATAGATTGACGCTAATTCTGCTATGCTAAGTCCAGCCATTAGTGTAATAAAACCTGCAAAAGGCCAAACGATGATACTAAGCCATGCATTATGAGTCAATGACGAGACGTTAGCAATTTTAAAAAAAGCACCGCCACCAATCATGGTGCCCATGACAGTTGCTAGTGCGGCGAAAAAGTTAAGTTGTCTTTTCATATTTTTACCTTGCTTATTTTAAGATAAACTGTATTATATTCTTTCTCAGAGAAAATAAAAAGAACTGTTAACGCCACTTAAGCAAAAAATAAATAAAAATCAAATGAAAAAATTACAAAATTTAGGTTTTGTTGAAAGTAGATTTTGATATGATATGATTTGAGTTGAATCAGGCAAAAATTTTTTCTTAAGGAGCAGAAATGAATAAAGTTACAGTTATTGGTAGTATTAATTTAGATACCAACTTGCGTGTAAAGAAAATGCCCAGACCGGGTGAAACGGTTCATGCCACAGATCACTATTCAGCTGCAGGAGGAAAGGGCGCTAATCAAGCGGTGGCTGCAGCTAGAGCAGGGTCTGATGTAAGTTTTATTGGCGGAGTTGGTGATGATGCAGCTGGAAAAGAAATGCTGAATTTGCTTAAAAGCGAAAATATCAATACCAGTGGCATAATTACAGCCACTAAAGAATCCACTGGTCAAGCATTCATCACGGTTGATGATAGTGGTCAAAATTCAATTACCATCTATGCTGGAGCTAATTATGCTTTTGGTGCAGATGAAGTTTTGCAAAATCAGGGATTAATTAAAAATGCAGATTTTCTCATTGCACAATTTGAAACACCGCTTGCCGCCACAATTAAGGGCTTTGAAATTGCTCATGAGGCAGGTGTCAGAACAATTTTAAATCCGGCTCCAGGGATGGACCAAATTCCAGTAGAATTATTAAAACTGACTGACATCATTACGCCAAACGAAACAGAGGCTGAAACCATTACAAGCGTTAAAGTAATTGATGAAAAAGCCGCACAAAAGGCTGCTGTTAATTTGCGCGAGCAAGGTGTGGGAACAGTTATCATTACTATTGGCGATAAAGGTGCATTTTATTCTTATCAAAGTAAAAATGAGCTCATTCCTGCTTTTAAAGTTAAAGCTGTCGATACTACAGCTGCTGGTGACACATTTATTGGAGCAATGGCTAGCGTATTACTGACAGATTTATCCAATTTAAAAGATGCCATTCTTTTTGCCAATAAAGCCTCGTCACTTACTGTTCAAAAGTACGGTGCCCAACCCTCAATTCCTTATAAGAAAGATATTAAATAAAAAATCAAAAGTATCTACCTTTTAAAAATTAAGATTCAACTTTTTTTCCTTAAATTGTGACTTTGAAAGCCCTATCTTTGTATAATATAGTAGTAATTGAGTTTTACTGACAATGTGTCAGATGTTTTAAGGGAAAGGTACTTAATTATGACAACAAAAATAGGTATTATTGGTGACGGTCACGTTGGTTGCACTGTTGCTCATGAGTTAATAATTTCGGGTTTGGTCGATGATTTGGTAATGATCGACGTTAATGAAGGTAAAGTTAAAGCCGACGCAATTGATTTTGAAGATGCCATGGCTAATTTGCCTAATCATGCCAATATCATCGTTAATGACTATGACGCATTGAAAGATGCTGACATTGTCATTAGTACTTTAGGTAAAATATCTTTGGAAACAAAAGGCGATCGTTTTCAAGAGCTGGAATACAATAAAAAACAATTGAGTCCGATTACAGAGTCTATTAAAAATAGCGGCTTCAACGGAATTTTGATTGTCATTTCCAACCCGGTAGATGCAATTACCAGTCTTTATCAGCAACTAACAGGCTTACCAAAAGAGCACGTAATAGGAACTGGAACTTTGCTTGATACAGCTAGGATGAAGAAAGTTGTTGCTAAAAAGTTTAACGTTGATCCTCGTTCTGTAAGTGGTTTTGCACTAGGTGAACATGGTAATTCGCAATTTACTGCATGGTCAACGGTAAAAGTATTTGAAAAACCTTTGACTGAGCTGGCTAAGAATGAGTCATGGCAACCAAGTGATCTTGAAGATGAAATCAGATTCGGTGGACAAAATGTATTTATGGGCAAGCACTACACTAATTATGGGGTCTCTGCAGCCGGCGTCAGAATTGTACGGGCCGTTTTAACAGATTCTCGGACAGAATTGCCTGTTTCGAGTTACCAAGAAAAATATGGTACATATATGTCTTACCCTGCAATTGTTGGCCGTGAGGGAATTGTTCACAAAGTTGATTTACAATTAACTGCTGCAGAAGAAGAATTATTGCAAAAGTCTGCTGAAGCAATTAAAGAAAAATCACAAGCTTAAAAATCTAGAAAAAGTCATTTTATATGATAATACCCCCAAATTGTGAAGTGCAACTAAAAAGTTAGACATTTTATTATTAAGCAAGACCTAACGCACGATTCCGATATTTAATCGGAGTCGTGTATTTTAGTTTGTTTGATCTTCTGATATGGTTGAACCAGTAAACGTAATCGCACAGTACTGCCTGCATTTCTGCTAGTGAACTGATCTTAATGCGGTTGAGCTTCTCCCGTTTCATTAGGTTGAAGATGGTTTCGCCCCATAAAAAAATTTTAGGAAATAACGTTGTCCTTTTCATACAGAAACTTCTATACTTTTTAATATATGTTAACGCTAACATTATGGCTAAACTTTATCATTAAATTCAACTGTGTGCAATGGCACAATATATAAAAATATATTGTGCAAAAGATCAATTAGGAGAATAATATGCTTGATATAGACACACTTATTAAATTAAATTATCAAAAAATGACGCGGCAAGAACGAAAAGTAGCTGATAATTTAATCAAATATCCCAGATTTGCCCTCGAAAAAAATATTTCAAATTTAGCTCTGAGCATAAATGTTTCGCGTAATACCATTACAAGGTTTTGCAAAGCACTTGGTTTTAGTGGTTACGCGGAATTTAAATATGAATATATTAAATGTATCAATCGCAACATACGAAATAAGACCTCTCCTAGTAATAACTTTATCCATGAGATTATCACTACATATAAGGACAAAATTGGTGAAATCGAAACTAAAGGAAAACTTGAAAATAAAGATATTAAGCAGTTAGCAAAAGATATTGTTCAATACAAATCACTAAAAATTATTGGCACAGGTAAATCAAGTCCGGTAGCTCAGCAAATGAAATATAGTTTCAAACTCTGGGTATTTATGCTCAAATAATGGATTCAATCTACTATTCTAATGATTTTAGCTATTTGTTTAATAAAGATGATGTAGTTTTAGTTTATACTGTGTCTGGACACAGTATTCTAACCAAAGCTGTTATGAAGGGTGCAATAGAGAAAAAAGCTAATGTCTACACGGTTACGACAAATGAAAACATTGAAGTACCTTTGAAGGCACTTTTCGTATTGCCTAATGTTAGTGTTAATAACTCTTTTTTATTCAGCAACCATACCTTGTTCTACATTTTTAACGATATTTTATGTAATTATATTGATGTTTTGCTAAATAATGAAAATTTGTAAGTGTATGTAAAAACTGTCAATCATTTGCAAAAGACCAATAAATATTAATGTTGCTAAAGTGTTAAGCATAACTCAAGATTAATTGAGAATGCTTGACGCTTTTTTAATGCAGACCGGAATATTGTTGTTAAGTAGCCAATTCAATTAATTGACAAAAAGTAAGTAAACGCATAGCATTAAAGACACTTATAGTTGCTAACAAAAAGGAAGTGAAAATAAGACACAGACAAGATCAGCTAATAAAAAGGGGAGCAGTAATGCAATTCCTGGTAAAACTAGTTGGGCCTCGTCTTTCACTTATTGCATTGGGTGTTAGCAATTATGACATTTAAATATACGAATAAGCTTGATTCGTAGATTTTTTATTTTTCTGACGGTACTTGATGCTCTGACTATGAGGTCAAGTCGGTTGTTTAAAAGTGGGAGGTAAAAAATGAGTTGGCAGATAATTACACAAAGTTTGCCTATTTTTTTAAAAGCCTTTGAATTGACCCTTTGGCTATCTGCCGTAGGTATCATTTGCTCAATTATTGTGGGTATTTTATGCAGTTTAGTGCAGTATTTTAAAGTGCCTGTTTTGCATCAAATAATTACGGCCTATGTGGAATTGGCACGAAACACACCTTTGTTAATTCAATTATTTTTTCTATATTATGCTTTTCCAGTCATTGGCTTAAAAATGTCAGCCCAAGTTTGCGGTATTATCGGTTTGGTATTCTTGGGTGGAGCATATATGGCTGAAGGTTTCACTGGTGGTTTTGCCGGGGTTAATTCAAGTCAAATTGATGATGGCAAAGCGTTGGGGATGAATAACCTACAATTAGCGCGTTATGTTGTCTTTCCACAAGGTTTTGCTTTGAGTATGCCTGCTTTAACGGCTAACGTGATTTTTTTAATCAAAGAAACATCAATTTTTTCAGTCATTGCGATCCCCGAGCTGACCAATACTGCTTTGGACTTAATCGGGATGTATTACCGCTCCAATGAATATCTACTGGTGTTGGTCATAGCCTATGCCATTATTCTGATTCCGGTTATTTTACTTTTAAACTATTTAGAAAGGAAGGTTCGCTATGGCACATTCGGCGATTAATGTTTTCTTTGCCGGTAATAACTTCAGTAGAATTTTGCAAGGCCTGTGGACATCAGTTTGGATTGCTGGGGCTAGTTTAATAATTGGCTTAATTTTAGGCACGCTTTTAGGAATATTACGGACATTACCTAATAAAATAATTCGCTTCATTTTACGGCTGTATTTGGAATTCTTTAGAATAGTTCCAACAATCGTATTACTCTTCTTGTTCTATTATATTTTGCCACGTACCTTTCATATCAACTGGCCAGCCAGTTGGATGGCAGTTTTAGCTTTTTCTTTATGGGTCGCAGCCGAATTTGGCGACATTGTTCGTGGGGCACTTGAATCAGTCCCACTGGTGCAAAAAGAATCGGGCTTAGCTTTGGGCTTAAGCAGAGTACAACTTTTGCGCTATGTTTTGTTACCCCAAGCTGTGCAATTGGAATTACCAGCAACTATTAATCTGGCAACAAGAGTAATTAAAACGACCTCATTATTAATGATGATCAGCATCATGGACGTGGTTGCTATTGGTCAACAGATTATTGAAGCTAATAACCAAAAATACCCGACAGCCGTTTTTTGGATTTATGGTTTGATTTTCTTCCTATATTTCATAATAGATTATCCGTTGTCAAAATGGTCTAAACAGTTAGCGGCAAAACAGAATAGGTGAGGTAAATGACAAAAGAAGTTTTACGAGTTGAACATTTAAATAAGTTTTATGGCGATTGGCAGGCTTTGCATGATATTAGTTTTACCCTCCATCAAGGCGAAGTTTTGACATTATTGGGACCTTCCGGCTCTGGTAAAAGTACTTTGATCAGATGCCTAAATGGTTTAGAAGATTTCAAGAGTGGCGCAATTTATTTTAAGGGTCAAAAGGTTGAGACGAACTCTAAGAATTGGCAAGAGTTACGTCAAAAAATTGGGATGGTTTTTCAAAGCTATGATTTATTTCCCAATTTTACAGTTCTTGAAAATATTTTGTTGGCACCAGTAAAGGTACAAAAAAGACCTGAAGAAGAGGTTAAAACTGAAGCTTTGCGGCTATTAAAACGTGTTGGACTAGAAAAGTACGTTAATTCTTATCCCCGTGAACTGTCAGGTGGACAAAAGCAAAGAATTGCTATTGTCAGAGCTTTAGCCATGCATCCCGAAATAATGCTGTTTGATGAGGTTACAGCATCTCTTGATCCCGAAATGGTTCGAGGAGTTTTACAAATTGTGACTGACTTATCCCAAGTCGATCATATGACTATGATTATTGTGACCCACGAAATGAATTTTGCGCGTCAAATAGCAGATCAGGTTTTATTTCTTGAAAATGGCAAAATTTTAGAAAACACTCCAGGAGAAGAATTTTTTAAACATCCCAAAACAAATAGGGCACGTGGTTTCTTAACTAGTATGGATTTCTAAGGAGAAAATAATGCAGAAAAATAAAAATAGAAATATTATCATCACCGCTTTAATTGTCTTGATAATTGCAGTGGCAGCTTTTTTTGGCATTAAGTCAACAAATAATAATAGTAGTAATAACGCTAATGAAAACAGTGTGAGCGCGATTAAGAAACGAGGCACTTTGCGAGTTGCCGTGTTCGGTGACTTACCGCCATATGGTTGGGTTGATGATCACGGTAATCGCGTGGGCTACGACGTTCATCTCGCCCGCCAAATGGCTAAAGATATGGGTGTTAAAGTGAAGTTTACCCAGGTTAATGCTAATAATCGGGTTGATACTCTAAATTCGAATAAGGCAGATATAGTTTTAGCAAATTTTACTGAAACACCGGAACGTAAACAAGTCGTTGATTTTGCAAAACCTTACATGAAAGTATCGGTTGGAGTTATTTCCCCTAAGAGTGCTCCGATTACTAGTGCCCAACAATTAAAGGGCAAAAATTTAATTGTTAATAAAGGCACAACAGCAGAAAATTACTTCACTAAAAAAGGTGGGGTTGATTTACTGAAATTTGATTCTAAAACGCAACAGTTTAATGCTTTTAAAAATAAGCGTGCTGCCGCTTTAGCAGATGACAATTCATATCTCTATGCTTGGGTCAAAAAGAATCCTAATTATACGGTCGGAATTAAAAATATTGGTCCTAATCAATTTATTGCCCCCGCAGTTAAGCAGGGAAATAAGTCTCTTTTAAACTGGACTAATAAAGAAATTACTAGATTAGCAAACAGAAAGTTTTTCACAGACGACTATAATAAAGAACTAAAACCATATTTTGGCAAGGAAGTTAGACCAAGCGACATTGTTTTAAATTAACTCTGCTGCTATAATAAATAAGTCTTGAATTTTACTATTAAAAATGTTAAGGTATTAAACGTTAATCGATTAATCTATGACTTGAAATAGGAGTCATGGCAAAGGAGTAATAAATATGAAACAAGGTATTCATCCAGATTACCAACAAGTAGTCTTTATGGATTCAGCAACAGGTGCTAAATTTGTTGCTGGCTCAACATTAAAGTCCAAAGAAACAGTGGATTATGAAGGTAAAACTTACCCCTTAATTCGTGTTGAAATTACTTCAGATTCTCACCCATTCTACACTGGCAAGCAAAAGTTTGCTCAGGCCGATGGTCGAATCGAAAAGTTCAACAAGAAGTATGGTATGAACAACAAGTAATATCTTCAATCTGGTGGAAGGCAGTCCCATTGGGGCTGCTTTTTTATGTAAAGCCTAATTGTTATACTACATAAATAAGGAGTATAATTACTACTTCAGCAAAAACTCTTTTCGGCTAGGAGATAAAAAGATGAAAATGCAACTGGCAGAAATAGCCAAAGCAATAAATTCAAAGTGTGAAGGCAATGATCAGACCGTTATCACTTCTGTTGCCTTTGATTCTAGAAAAATCGCCGCTGGTGGATTATTTGTCCCACTAAAGGGCGAAAGAGACGGTCATGACTTTATAAGCAGTGCAATTAGTAATGGTGCAAGTGCCACATTATGGCAGAAAGGTCATCCCAATAAACCTGACAATATTGCGGTTTTAGAAGTGGATGACCCATTAAGAAGTATGCAGCAACTGGCCCAATATTATTTAAATAAAGTCAATCCTACAGTTGTTGGCATTACGGGTTCAAACGGTAAAACTACCACCAAAGATATGACGGCAGCAGTTTTAGCAAAAAGATTTAATGTGCATAAAACTGATGCCAACTTTAACAATGAAATTGGCGTACCCATGACAATTTTAGATATGAAACCAAATACTGAAATTTTGGTTTTGGAAATGGGTATGGATCATGCAGGGCAACTTCATCAACTAAGTAAGCTAACCCGCCCAGATGTCACAGTCATTACAATGATTGGTGAGGCTCACATTGAATTTTTAGGTTCTCGCGCCGGAATTGCTGATGCCAAGATGGAAATTACCGATTTTTTACGAGAAGACGGTGAGTTAATATATAACGGGGATGAACCGCTTTTACGTGAACGAGCTGCTAAAATACCACAAGCAAAAGTTACCTTTGGTTTTGCAAAAAATGATACAGTTTATGCAACAGGTTATCGCAGCTACAAGCACCATGCTACTTTTACGATTAATAATTCTACTCACAAATTTACCATTCCTATGATTGGCAAACATAACGTCTCTAACGCCCTTTCGGCTCTATGTGTTGGCAGGTATTTTGGTGAAAGTGATGAGGAAATTACCACAGCCTTAGAAAAGTTCACTCCGACAGCGGATAGAATGGAATGGGAAAAAGGCGATGTGGGAGAAGATATTATGAGCGATGTTTATAATTCCAATCCTACTGCTGTGCGTGCTGTAATAACCAGTTTTGGTCAGATCCAGGTTCCAGCTGGAAGTCGTAGGATCGCTGTTTTGGGTGACATGTTAGAATTGGGCCAAAGATCTGCCAAGCTTCACGCTGGGCTAGCAGATTGTCTTGACCCACAGGTAATTAATGAAGTTTATTTGTATGGTACAGAAATGAAAAATCTGGCCGATGCACTTAAAGAGAAGTATGAACCAGCGAATTTGCATTATTATACCCAAGAGCAAATGCAACACATGGTTTCAGATTTAAGAAATGATATTAAGCCAAATGACATTGTTGTTTTAAAGGGTTCGCATGGAATGCACCTGGAAAAAGTAGTAAAACGGCTTAGATAAGGAGAATTTAGTGAAATTTTCAGAATTAGGATTAAAAGATAAGCTTTTAAAAGCAATTAAGCGCTCAGGCTTTGAAGAAGCGACACCAATACAGGAGCAAACGATTCCTCTGGCTTTAGCAGGCAGGGATGTAATTGGTCAAGCTCAAACAGGTACTGGTAAAACGGCGGCCTTTGCGCTGCCTATCTTGCAGAATTTAGATAAGCATAATAAGGTAATTCAGGCTTTAATTATTGAACCGACTCGTGAATTGGCCATTCAAACTCAGGAAGAACTGTTCAGATTGGGGCGCGATGAGAATGCTCGTGTGCAGGTTGTTTACGGCGGCGCTGATATTGGACGGCAAATTCGTTCACTTAAAAACCATGTGCCTGCGATTTTAGTAGGAACACCTGGAAGATTACTTGATCACTTAAAGCGCAAGACGATTGACTTAGAAAATGTTAATACCATTGTTTTAGATGAAGCTGATGAAATGCTGGACATGGGTTTTATCCAAGACATTGAAAGTATTTTAGGCTATGTTAAAAATCGGAAACAAACTCTATTGTTCAGTGCGACGATGCCTAAACCAATTTTGAACATTAGTGAAAAGTTCATGCATAATCCGGAAATTGTACGGATTAAAACTAAAGAGCTAACTGCCGATTTAATTGATCAGTACTTTGTTCGTGCAAAAGATTCAGAAAAATTTGACGTCATGTGCCGTTTGATTGATGTTGAGAACCCAGACCTGGCTGTAGTCTTTGTTAGAACCAAACGGCGAGTTGACGAAGTTACCAGGGGACTTCAGGCCCGTGGGTACAATGCAGCGGGAATTCACGGTGATTTGACCCAAGCCCGCAGAATTACTGTTTTAAAAAGGTTTCGTGCTGGTAAATTAGATATTTTAGTTGCTACAGATGTGGCTGCACGTGGATTGGATATTTCAGGCGTTACTCACGTCTATAATTACGATATCCCCCAAGATCCAGACTCTTATGTTCACCGTATCGGTCGTACCGGCCGTGCTGGACAAAATGGTAGTTCAATCACTTTTGTTACTCCAAATGAAATTGGTTATATGCGTACAATAGAGCAATTAACCAAGAAAAAGATGACCCCTCTGCGTCCACCATCTGATGATCAGGCTTTAAGGGGCCAACTTAAAGTGGCTAAATCTAAGATTGAAGATATAATGAAAGAGGACCTATCTAAATATACTGATGATGCCAACGAATTATTAGAAAATTATTTGGCGGTTGACTTGGTATCAGCTTTTCTGAAGAATTTGTCAAAAGATTCTTCAAATGTAGAGGTCAAAATTAGTTCTGAAAAGCCACTACCATATAAGGGTAATGGTCGGGGTAGCCGTGGTCGCTCTAGTCATAGCAGAAATAGTCGGGGTGGCTATCGTGGTGATCGTAACCGCAGCCGAAGCAATTATCGTGGAGGCCATTCTCGCCGCTCCGGTAATGGCAGAAATTTTATTATTAAAAATAAAAAAGGTTAATGTTTTTACTAAAAAAGAGTTGTGACAGTTTACAACTCTTTTTTGCTAATATACTTTTATTATGAGGATAAGAAAATGATTGTTGGAGTTGGCATTGATGCTGTTGAAATTGAACGAGTTAAAAAAATAGTTGCCAAAGGAGATAACTTTGCCCGCAAAGTTTTGACCCCAAAAGAATTTGCGCAATACCAAAAATTAGCAGGCAGACGCAAAGTAGAATATTTAGGCGGCCGCTTTTCTATTAAGGAATCTTTTGTTAAAGCACTGGGAACCGGTTTTAGCAAAGAAGTTGGTCTGCAAGATATAGAAACTTTATGGGATAAAGTAGGACATCCGGTCACAACCTCACCTAAATTTGCCGGCAAGATTTTTCCTAGTATTACTCATGATCGGCATGAGATAGTTACACTAATCGTTTTGGAGAAGTAAGAAATGGTACCTGGAATTCATAGACCTGCAGCTGTGTGTGTCGATTTAGCTGCAATAAGACAAAATATTCAAGAAGAAATTAAACATTTGGCACCAGGGCAAAAATTGTTTGCCGTTGTTAAAGCAAATGCATATGGCCATGGTGCAGTAAGAGTAGCTCAAGAAGCTGTTAAGGCAGGTGCCAGCGGCTTTTGCGTTGCTATTTTAGATGAAGCTCTGGAATTAAGGCAAGCTGGAATTGTCCAGCCAATTTTGGTACTGGGCGTTACGCCCGCAAAGTATGCCTCACTTGCAGCTGTGAATGGTGTCTCACTATCTGTACCCAACTTAAAATGGTTAAAAGAAGCCGAGTCTAACTTGATTCAAGATCAACTGCAACTAAAAATTCATTTGGCAGTAGATTCCGGAATGGGACGCATTGGTTTTAGTGAAGATGATGAATTTATTGCTGCAAACGATTTTCTATTAGGTAATCCCAATTTTGCTGTTGAAGGGATGTTTACGCACTTTGCCTCCGCAGACAGTAGTGATGATTCATATTTTCAAGGGCAGGTCACGCGGTTTAGCCACCTTAAAAATTTATTGAAAATAAAACCCAAATGGATTCATGTTGATAATACTGCAGCTAGTGTTTTTGATAAGGAAGTTCATAGTGATTTGGTTCGTTTCGGTATTGGCATATATGGTCTGAATCCTTCTTCAAATCCTGCAAGCCCTGACTTAAAAGCAGCAATTAAATTAAAACCGGCTATGTCTTTAGTTAGTGAACTGGTACAGGTTCATACCATTCACAAAGGCCAAGGAGTGGGTTATGGCTCAACTTATATTGCCAACGAGGATCAAATTATTGGTACAGTTCCAGTAGGTTATGCCGATGGCTTTATTCGCAAATTTCAGGGCTTTAAAATTAAAGTTGGTTCTGAATACTGTCCTATTGTTGGTCGGATATGCATGGATCAGTTAATGGTGCGATTGCCACATGAAATGGCAGCAGGAACAAAAGTAGTTTTGATTTCAAATGATCCGGCAGCGCCAAATTCCATCAAAAAGGCAGCTGACTATGTTGACAGTATTCATTATGAAGTTGCCTGTTTACTGGATGATCGCTTGCCAAGAAAATATTATAATTAAAAGTAATAAATAAAAGCACATCATCTTGATGTGCTTTTATAGTGGCAATAATTAATTATTTTCATCCTGATTAATGTAAACACCAGGATTTTCATCCTGATTAATGTAAACACCAGGATTTTCATCCTGATTAATGTAAACACCAGGATTTTCATCACTCATAAGTGTCATACCGGCCTGCAAGTCTTCAATTTCAGCGACAACATAACCTTTTTTCTCAAGACGTTTAACGATTTCTTTTAAAACGTCCTCAGTGAGTCCAGCAGGTAATGTAAATAAAATACGCCTTACAGCATTATCTGTTTTACCAGCAGTAGGTGCGTCCAGGCTCATTACACCTGCTATTGCACAATATTTACTGATAATTTTACTCATTTTTGCTAAATTGCCCCTTGAATTATCAGTTAAAACAGTGAGGACATATGACCCATTTTTAATATTCCAGGCATCTGACAACATATCAAGCAATCTTGAGTGCGTCAAAATACCATAGAATTTGTTCTCTTCGTCTAACACTGAAATGTAAGGCAAGTCCTTAATTGTGAAGAAAACTTTAAAGAACGGCGAATTAACCTTGATAGTTTTAGTGGCATTTTTTAATAAGTAGGTAACTGGCAAATTCATATCCTTACCTTGAGATTTATGGCGGTAGATATGCATTTTATAAATATTACCACGGAAAATTGTGCCAGTGTCATCTAGAATTGGCACACATCGGAATCCAGAATCTTCCAAAGTTTTTAAAGCTTCTTCAAGCGTAGCGTGTTCGTTGACTGTGGTTAAATAATCTTTTTTAATAACCAAAGATTTGATTAGCATTAAACTGCCTCCGTTGTAAAAATAATCTAAACGATTATATCATATAAATGAAAAAATTAGATTAAATGAAAATTAAAAGAAAAACATTATTCAGATTGATTTTAGCACTTGCCGTACAAATTAAAAAGCCTAATTAATCAATGAAATCAAAGTGTAATAGTCTTTAAGGAAATCAGATCGATTGATTGTGCTATCATTAATAAGACTATAAATAAGGGGAAGTTAAATGAAAATTATAGCAGGTCTGGGTAATCCAGGCAAAAAATATGATGGAACAAAACATAATACTGGCTTTATGGCTTTAGATCACTTTTTACAAAAAAATGCTTTAAATTTAGAAAGAGAAAAGTTTGAAGGCAAATATACTAAACAAAAAATAGCAGGAATTGATGTGATTTTACTTGAACCACAAACTTTTATGAATGATTCAGGTAGATCTGTAGCTCAATTTGCCCGTTTCTTTAAGGTAGAGCCCCAGGACATTTTGATCGTTCATGATGATATGGACATGCCACTAGGTAAAATCCGTATTCGTGCAAATGGCAAATCCGGGGGTCATAATGGTATTAAGAGTATTATTCGTGATCTGGGCACCAATAATTTTAATCGACTGAAAATTGGCATCCGCCATCCTGCAAATGTAACGGAAGCAAGTGTAGTTTCCTGGGTTTTATCACCGTTTAATACCGAACAAAAACAACTGATGGATGAAGCTTTTATTACAGCCAGTGAGGTCATAACTGACTTTATTGCTGGCAAAAGCACACAGTATTTAATGAATAAATATAATTAAAATGCGTTTAACAAACATTATTGAAAAAGATCATGATCTGATAAATTTTATTGCTAATACTAGCAACACAAAAAATTCTTTGATCACCGGAGCCAATGCCGGAGCTTTTGATTTGCTTTTGTGCCAAATAGTTGAAACTTTGAAAAAGCCGTTAGTGGTTTTGGAAGAAAATGAAAACAAGGCCCAAAAACTTTATAGTGAACTCAATGCAATTATGCCAGAAGGCAGTGTGCAAATTTTTCCAGTAGATGCATCGATAGCTACTCAAACAGCAGTTACTTCACCTGACGAATTGAGTAGTCGTATTCAGGCGCTTAATTTTTTACTGAGTCAGAACAAGGGCATCGTGATTACTACTCCGCAGGGCTTACAGTATAAATTGTCTAAACCGCAAGAATACCAAGCAGCAAGACAAGAGTTTGAGCCCGAAAAAGAATTTGATTTAGCTGAACTGACTAACTGGCTGGTGCAGGTAGGCTTTCGCCGCGAAAACCTGGTAGCTAAACCTGGCGAATTTGCATTACGGGGAGATATTCTAGACGTTTACCCGCTTGACCGCGAAAATCCAATTAGAATCGAATTTTTTGGTGACGAAATTGATACTATTAAAGAATTTGATTTAGCCAGTCAACGCAGTCAAAAGCAGATTGATAAAATAGTCATTACTGCAGCTCAAGATCGCGTTTTTGATGCTGATAATTTTAAACTTGCTGCACAGAAGATAGCAAAAGCTATGGCAGATTCCTCTGCTGGTGAAAAGGAAGTTAAGGAACATTTTGCAGAGTCATTGGACGAACTAAATAATGGTTCATTACCTCAAAACTACACTTTTTTAACAGATTTTCTGATTGATAATCCTGATAATCTACTTGATTATTTAGCAAGTTCTGGCTTGGTTCTGCTTGATGACTGGCCGTTAATTGAGCAGGCTGTTAAAACAGTAGATGAACAAAATGCTGGTTTTATTGCTGATGAACTAAAAACTGGTGCTATGATACCAGGCCAACAGCTCTACAGTGACTTTCATAGAAATTGGGCGCAAGATAAACATAATCACCTTTATTTTTCATTATTTCAACGGAGTATTGGTCGCATAAAATTGGGGCAATTATTTGACTGGCAGACTAGAGAACCTGAACAGTTTTTCAGTCAGATGCCTCTTATCAAGTCTGAAATAGAATCATATCAGAAAAAACAACAAACGGTAATTTTGCAGGCGGATAACAATAAAAGGGCAAAACAAATTAGTCAGACTATGGCTGAATTTGGCATGGATGTGGCAATTGTTAAGCCAGATGACTTAGTCGAGAGTCAAACGCAAATTGTAGTTGGCGGTTTTGCCAGCGGCTTTAATTTACCCAATAATAATCTAGTCTATTTAACTGAACGAGAACTTTTTAACAAAGTAACGCACCACAGTCGCCGTATTAAAACCATGGAAAATGCCCAAAGACTGCGCAGTTATACTGAATTGAAGCCAGGCGACTATGTTGTTCACGTTAATCATGGAATCGGTCGCTTTGAAGGAATAAAGACTTTAGAAAATAATGGTGTCAAAAGAGACTATATTACTATTACCTACCAACATGGTGACCAATTATTTGTTCCCGCTGATCAGCTGAAATTAGTGCAAAAATATGTTGCTTCTGAAGGCAAAAGACCACACATTAACAAGCTGAGCGGCAGTGAATGGGCAAAGACCAAGAGTAGAGTTCAATCTAGGGTTGAAGATATTGCTGATGAATTAATTGATTTATATGCCAAAAGAGAATCGGAAAAAGGCTTTGCGTTTTCAAAAGACGATGATTTGCAGCGGCAGTTTGAAGATGCTTTTCCTTATGTCGAAACTCCGGATCAGCTGCGCTCAATTAAGGAAATCAAACATGACATGGAACAAGAAAAGCCTATGGACAGGCTACTCGTGGGCGATGTCGGCTTTGGCAAAACTGAAGTAGCCTTAAGAGCAGCGTTTAAAGCGATTGAAGATAACAAACAGGTTGCGTTTTTGGTACCTACGACAATTTTGGCGCAACAGCACTATGAAACTATTCAAGATCGGTTTAAAAATTTTCCTGTTAATTATGCCGTTTTATCACGTTTTCAAACTCCAGCTGAAGCTAAAAAGATTACTGAGGGATTGAAGAACGGCAAGATTGATTTAGTAGTTGGGACGCATAGATTACTGTCAAAAGATGTTAAGTTCAAAGACTTAGGTTTACTTATTGTTGATGAAGAGCAAAGATTTGGCGTAAAGCACAAAGAAAGGCTTAAAGAACTGAAAGCTAACATCGATGTTTTAACGCTGACTGCAACACCGATTCCTCGTACGTTGCACATGTCAATGATTGGCGTGAGAGATTTATCAGTTATGGAAACCCCGCCATCCAATCGTTACCCGATCCAAAACTATGTAATGGAACAGATACCGAGTGTAGTTAAGGAAGCCTGCCTGCGGGAAATTCAGCGTGGGGGTCAAGTCTTCTATTTACACAACCGTATTGGTGACATTGATGATGTTGTGCTGGAATTAGAAGCTCTCATGCCTACAGCCAGGATTGTCAGTGTTCATGGCCGTATGAGTAAAAGCCAAATGGAAGATATTTTGTATCGTTTCTTAAATAGAGAATTTGATATCTTGGTTACAACTACCATAATTGAAACCGGAATAGACATGCCGAATGTCAATACCATGTTAATTGAAAATGCGGATCATTATGGCCTAAGTCAACTTTACCAGTTGCGTGGTAGAATTGGTCGTAGTGCTCGCTTGGCGTACGCTTATTTTTTATATCAGCCCAATAAGGTTCTGACAGAAATAGGAGAAAAAAGGTTGGACGCCATACGTGATTTTACCGAACTCGGATCTGGGTTCAAAATTGCTATGCGTGATTTATCGATTCGTGGAGCTGGCAATATGCTTGGAGCAGAGCAGCATGGCTTTATTGACAGTGTCGGTTATGATCTGTATTCACAAATGCTTTCTGATGCAATTAAAAATCGAAAAAACAAAAAGAAAGTCAGAAAGAGTAATGCTGAAATTGATTTGGGACTTGAAGCATATATTCCAGAAAAATACATTAGTGATCAAGAAGAAAAAATCGAATTTTATAAGAAAATTAAATCTGCCAGTCCTGCTGATATCGAACAAATTAAAGATGAGTTAATTGACCGCTTTGGTAATTATCCTGAACCGGTAGAAAATTTACTGGCAATTTCACAGTTAAAGGCTGAGGCAGATTTAGCACAAGTCAGAAATATTACTAAAATTAATAACCAGCAGGTAAAAGTTGAGTTTGGATTAGAGGGTTCAAAAGAATTACAGGGACCTAATATTTTTAAGGCTCTTGAACACGTTTCATTTAAAGCAAAAATCAATCTTTCTCCGGCCAAAAGACTGGTTGTGCTGCTGGAACTACCTGATAAGCTGCATCAGAGGCAGTTATTTACTAATTTAATTACTTTTATGACGGCTGCCAGTGATATTATTCAAAGATAGGAGAAAAAATGAGAATTGATAAATTTTTAAAAGTTTCGAGATTAGTTAAAAGGCGTCCGATAGCTAAAGAAATGGCTGATCAGGGTCGAATTAAGGTAAATGCTCACGTGGTTAAATCCAGTTATGACGTTAAGATTGGCGATATTATCGAAGTAGGTTATGGTTCTAAACAGGTAAAAGCTAAGGTTTGTGCAATTAAAGAAACTACTAAAAAAGCAGAAGCCAGTGAATTATATGAATTAATAAATTAGTTTGGTCTTTAATGACATTTATAGGTGGTCTTGTTATAATTAAAATAGTATTTGTTTTTGGTAGTAGAGGTCAAAATTATGAACGGTCCACGTATATACAATTCAGTTAGTCCGGAGGAGCAACTGGCTCGTCTGAAGCGTAAACAAGAAAAAAGAGCAAAAGAAGTCCACCGTGTAAGACGTAATCGTATTGTTGCATTTTTCGTTGCCATTTTTGCGTTTTTAGGAGTACAGATTGGCGTTACGCACTCTCAGACAGAACATATTAACAGTCAAGTGCAGACTTCTAAGAAAGCATTGAAGAAAATAAATAATCAAAAACAAGTTTTATTAGCTAAGCGCAATGACTTGAAGGATAGTGATTACGTGGCTAAATTGGTTCGTTCTAAATTTTTGTACTCTAAGCCAAATGAAACAATTTACAATTTACCTGAAGGAAAAAACAATAATTAATGAAATATCAAGTTGGACAGAGAGTTACAGGTATTATCAATAATATTAATGACATAGGCATCTTTGTCACTCTTTCTCATCATCAAACAGGGTTAATTCATCATAGTGATTTTAACAATAATTGGTTGCGAGAAAAGAATGATTATCATGTTGGGGAACAGATTCGCGTAGTTGTCCTTCATAATTATAAAGGCAAAATTGCCCTTTCAAGAATGAGGGTTAATGATCCGGATTTAATTGATCATACTAACCCTTTTTCTGATACCAAAATGGCAGATTTTACAAAGACTTTAACGCAAACTATGAATGATGCCCAAAAAGAAATAAAAAAATTAGAACAAGATTTGGTTAATTATGCGGATTGATGACTTTTTTAAGGTAAATCATTTGCCCCTGGTCGCTAAAACACTTGTAGTTGCAGTTAGTGGTGGGCCAGATTCATTAGCTTTATTAGATTTGTTATATCAAATAAAGGAGCAATACCATTTTAGACTGCTAGCAGCTCATTTGGATCATCAACTTAGGCTTGATTCTTTTAAAGAGGAAAAAGTAATTTCTGCATATTGTCAAAATAAAAGTATCGAGTTAATTAGTGAAAAATGGCCTAAATCTTTACAACCTTTAGTTGGCGTTGAAGCTGCTGCCAGAAAATATCGTTATAATTTTTTAGTTAAAATAATGCGAAATTATCAAGGAGATTATTTACTAACGGCACATCATATGGATGACTTGCTTGAAAATATTCTGCTTAAATTTATTCGCTCTGGTAATCCTAGTGAAATGAACAGCTTGAGAGCGATTAGCAAAGTGCAGGGAATGACTTTGCTAAGGCCTCTTTTGAATGTCCAAAAAGCTGATTTATTAGAATATGATAAAAAGAAGCACATACCATACGTAATCGATCAAACTAATAATGAAGATGATACTTTGCGCAACAAATTACGTCATCATGTGATTCCTTTACTTAAAAAAGAAAACAAACAACTCGGTCAAAATGCTCTTAGGTTTAGTAAAGAGGTTAGTTTGTTGACTTCAACCGCTGATGAAAGATTTGCCCAAGTCGACCAGCCTGAAAATTTTTTAAGTGTAGCATACCGTCTAAAAACAAGTGCACTAAAAGAGTTGACTGGTGAAGAAAAGCAAGCTTTTTGGCAACACTTTATATGGCAGACCTGGCATGAGCGGGTCAATCAAAATTTGGCGAATTATACGTTACTTGTTTATCAAGGCTTTTTTTATCTTTTTAAACAGTTACCAGTTAAGCCAGCAAAAAAAGAAATTATTCTCGATCAAGAATTTTCATTTAATAAGCGTAAATTTTTACTTTCTTTAAAGGCAGACGAATCTCACAAATTGATTGGAAATTTTTGGTCAACCAATAAAAATCAATTTACCACAGGGTCAATTTTACCCGGAACAAAGCTTTTATTAAAAGATGGCAGCCATGTAAAGAGTAAGAAAAAGTTTGCTCAAAGCAGCATTCCCAATATTTTGCGACCATACTGTATCACTGTTTATGATGGTGATGATGTAGTTTTCGTTGAACAGACTTATACTAATCAACAAGTCGGTAGTATGGGAAAATGCTTTTATCTATATGAAGATAATTAATAAAAATTTTTAAATTATTAGAGTACAAGTGGAATTTGTGATAAACTTTTATTCGTATATCTCTAGAAACTTTGCGGAGGTTTTATATGAAAAATAACCGGAATCGACTGTTTTCAAACGGTTTATTCTATATAGTTGTTTTCCTGTTTTTAGTAGGAGGACTCAACTGGGCGATTGGCGGATCAAATAATTCGGGTAGCAGTGAAAATATTAGTTACTCCGAATTTGTTAGTGATTTGCGCAAGGGAAAAGTTAAAAACTTTAACGTTCAACCTGCAAATGGTGTCTATACTGTTTCAGGTAGCTATAAAGAAACACAAAAAAGTAAAAACCAGTCAGATAATAATTTTGACTTTTTTAATGGTAATTCAGGATCAAAAGTAACTCGCTTTTCAACTACGATGTTACAAAATGATTCCAGCGTATCTAATGTTCAAGAATTAGCTCAAAAGAGCGGTACTAAGATGACGACTCAGGGTGAGTCACAATCTGGGAACTGGATCTCAACAATAGTTATGCTTGTACCGACCATTCTTTTCATTGTTATGCTTTGGATGATGGTCAGTCAAAGTGGCGGAGGTCGAGGCGGCAACGGCGGAATTATGAATTTTGGTCGTTCTCATGTTAAACCTGAGGACCCCAAGAAGAATAAAGTGCGCTTTTCTGATGTTGCCGGCGAAGAGGAAGAAAAGCAGGAACTGGTAGAAGTAGTTGAATTCTTAAAGAATCCGGCTAAATTTACCAAATTAGGCGCCAAGATACCTTCAGGTGTTTTGCTTGAGGGTCCACCGGGTACAGGTAAGACATTGTTGGCCCGTGCCGTAGCAGGAGAAGCAAATGTTCCTTTCTTCTCAATTTCAGGTTCAGACTTTGTTGAAATGTTTGTCGGTGTTGGTGCCAGTCGTGTACGTGACTTATTCACTAATGCTAAGAAAAATGCACCAAGTATTATTTTCATAGATGAAATTGATGCTATTGGACGCAGACGTGGTGGTAACGCCAGTGGTGGCGGTAACGATGAACGTGAACAGACTTTGAATCAGTTGTTAGTTGAGATGGACGGCTTTGAAGGCAACGAAGGCGTTATTGTTATTGCAGCTACCAACCGTTCTGACGTACTGGATCCAGCTCTATTGCGTCCAGGTCGTTTTGACAGAAAAGTATTAGTTGGTACACCTGATGTTAGAGGTCGTGAAGCTATTTTGCGCGTTCACGCTAAGAATATGCCTTTGGCTAATGATGTTGACTTAAAGGAAATTGCTCGTCAAACACCAGGTTTTGTTGGTGCAGACCTAGCTAACTTACTTAATGAAGCTGCACTGCTTGCAGCCAGACGAAACGGTAATAATATTACTGCTGCAGATTTGGATGAAGCTGAAGACCGTGTCATTGCGGGTCCTGCTAAGAGAAACAGTTTGATTTCTCAAAAGGAAAGACGCAGGGTTGCCTTTCACGAGGCTGGACACTCCATTTGTGGTTTAGTACTTAGTGATTCAAGAACGGTGCGTAAAGTTACCATTGTGCCTCACGGCAGAACAGGTGGCTATAACTTGATGTTGCCTAAAGATGATCAGTTTCTGTTAACTAAGAAACAATTAATGGAACAAATCGTTGGTCTGATGGGTGGTCGTGCTGGTGAAGAAGTTGTAGTTGGAGACCAGTCAACAGGTGCTTCAAACGACTTCGAACAAGCCACACAGATTGCCCACAGCATGGTTGTTAATTACGGAATGACTGACTCATTAGGAATGGTTGAACTTGAAAAAGAGGGCGAAACTAATCCTTATGGTTTTAAACCATATAGTGAAGCAACTTCAGCTAAAATAGATGAAGCTGTCAAGAAGTTACTTGATGAAGCCCACGCTAAAGCAGTTGAAATTGTTAAAAACAACCGTGAAAAGCATCGCATTATAGCTGAAGCTCTACTTAAGTATGAAACTTTAGATGAAAAGCAGATTATGTCTCTGTACACAACTGGCAAGATGCCTGAAAAGACGGAGCAAGAATATCCAAGCGAATCCAAAGCATCAACTTATGAAGAAGCTAAGGCTGCTGCTGAAAAGAAAGAAAACCATTCGCAGAAGAAAAATATTGTAAATTCCGAAAAGGCGCAGGAAGAAAGAGATGTCTCTCTAGAGTCACCCGCCCAAAAGAATGAGGAAGCAGAAGAAAGTAATCCTGAGAATCCAGAAAAAGCTGAATTTCCCAAGGAGTCTGAGATAGATACAGAAGAAAAAAAAACTGATTTTAATTCTTCTGAGTCGGAAAAAGATTCTGAGGATCAGCAAGATACAAAGGATACTGATAATTCACATAGTGAAGACGATCATCCTCAAGAATAATAATTAATAGGGCCTACTTTAGGCTCTATTTTTTTAGGAGAATAAAATGAGTGATTATTTAATTAAAGCAATTGATAAGACTAAAAATTTACGCTTATTAACGATTACTGCCAAGGATTTGGTTCAAGAAGCACAAACTCGGCACGATACCTGGTCAGCTTCTTCGGCAGTTCTTGGACGTACTTTGCTTGCCGGGGTTTTACTGGCAGGTGCTGAGCTCACAGACAAGGAAGAGTTGACTATCAGACTTTTAGGCAATGGTCCAGTGGGTCCAACAATAGTTACAGCCAAATCAGATTTAACTGTTAAGGGTTATGTTAAAAATCCCCATATTGCCTTACCACCAAAGGAAAATGGCCATATTGATGTTAAAAAAGCCGTCGGTGAAGGATGGCTTGAAGTTACCAAAGATTTGGGATTAAAAGAGCCCTATACAGGTCAAGTACCTATTGTTTCTGGTGAGATTGCAGAAGATATTGCTTATTATTTAACCAAATCAGAGCAGATTCCTTCGGCTGTTGGTTTGTCAGTTTTTGTTAATCCCAACAATACTATAGGTGAAGCAAGTGGATTTATGCTGCAAGCATTGCCGGGTGCTTCAGACAGTTTAATAACTAAGACTATTGAACGCATCAATAATTTGCCAACACTTTCTAGTGCTTTTTTAGCTGGTTTGACTCCTGAAAAATTGGCAGCTATGATTCTAGGCGATGACTGTAAGATTTTAGAAAAAGATGAAGTTGCATTCAAGTGTGATTGTTCTAAGGAAAAGTATGGTAAGATTTTAGCAACAATGAAGAAAAGTCAGCTTGAAACCATGATTAATGAGGATCACGGAGCAGAATTGACCTGTAGTTTTTGTGGTAATAAATATCACTATACAGAAGATGAATTAAAAACAATTTTGACTAAAATTAATTAATAAGTTATTGTCATATAAGTGATATGTATGTTTTATTCATTTTAGTTAAAATTTTGAAAAGGAAAGAAAATGGTTGGGAAATATTTACGACAGGTAGTTGATAGAATAGGAATATTAAAAATAGTATTTTTTTGTGTATTTCTTTTTGTTGCCTATGCCGTGTATTTTGCACAACCATATTTAATTACTGAATTATTTCAAGCCCATTTAAGTACAAATTTTCAAATATTGTTAGTCCTTGCTCTTGCAGTCTCATTGATGATGATGCCGTTAATAAACAGTTGTAATAATTCATTTATTCAGGCTGTAAGAAAATTTTCTAAACAAATTTTATGGGAGTCAGTTGTTAATAAGCCTTTTAGCTACTTTTCTGATAAATCTGTGGGAAAGGTTCAAAGCTACATTAAAGATGTTTCATTTGCATGCCGAGAGTTGGAGCAATCCGGCCTAGAAGTAATAGTGCAAATGTCTGTCATGCTTATTATGTATACAATAATGTTAAGTCTACAAAATATCTTTGTTGGTATTTTGTATTTATTATTCTTTATTAGTTATATGTTGATTTCGGTGTGGATGGCCAGACGAAATAGGGATAATGTAGCTGCATCGCTTAAAAGTGCTTCTAAAGTCAACGAATATATCATTGATTATTACAGTAACATTGAAACGATTTTATCAACTAATTCTAAAGACTTTGAAGAACAGAATATGGATAAAATATTGAATGATGAACAAAAGACTTTTATCAAGGTTCAAAGAATTACTAACGAGGCCTCTCTGTTCCAGCAATTTTTAATTGTGATTTTGGCTTGCATTATTACGGTTTTAGGGCAATTTTTAATTGGCACTAAAGAAAATCAAGCACTCTCTTTGATCCTGATGCTGCTATATTCTATTGTTAATTTGTCTGGCTTTGGCACCCAGTATTTAGCGATTGAAGAATTTTTAAACAGAATTCGTTCTGGCCTCTCCGAATTAGAGTACGGGAAAAAATCAACTGAGCATCCATCACATGTTCAATTTGATTCAAACAAAAAAGCAATAATCTTCAAACATCTCAGTTATTCTTACAAAAAGAAACAAGATGTTTTTAAAGATTTGAACTTAGAGTTTAAAAAAGGCAGAATAACCGCACTTATAGGACCTAACGGCACTGGTAAAAGTACACTGCTTAAACTGTTAACTGGCTTTTATCAGCCAGAAGATGGTCAAATTATTTTGCCCTTTGCCAATCAGCCTGATCTTATGTATTTGCCCCAAAATGCTCAATTATTCAACCGTTCAATATTGGATAACATTTGTTACCCTGATAATAAAGTCTCATCTGATAAATTGTTAAAACTAATTACTGAAATCAATTTAAACACTTTGATTCATTCCACAAAGGACTTAACAAGTAAAACACCGGGGGACTTTAAAAATAAAATATCAGGTGGTGAGAAACAAAAAATTTTGTTTCTAAGAGCAATTGTTGCAAAACCTCAGATTTTATTACTGGATGAATTTACCAGTAACTTAGACGAGAATACAATTACTATTGTTTACGATATGATTAAAAAATATTTACCAGAGACCACTATTATTAGTGTTGTTCATCGCTTTGAAGAACTGCAATATTATGACGAAGTGGTGCGACTAAAGCAGAGTTAATACTAAAAATTTTGCCCGCTTTTTCTTCTTTTCTGGAGATTAAAAGTGCGGTTAGTATCAACTTTGCTATAATGAAAGAGTTGAATAGATAAGTAAAGGAGAAAGTAAATGCTAAACGTATATATAGTTCGTCATGGCCAAACGGATACTAATAAAACTTTTGGTATAAATGGTTCAGGAACTAACTTACCATTAAATGAAACAGGCAGACAACAAGCCGAAAATTTACGCGACAGTTTTGACATTAACAAGATTGATTATGTTTATTCCAGTCCTTTAAAAAGAGCGCGAGAAACAGCAGAAATTTTAAACCAGGGTAAACATGAGATTATTATAGATGACCGTTTAACCGAAATGAATTACGGCAACTGGGATGGTAAAGATGTTCACGAAATAATTGAAAAGTATCCTCAAGTATTTGATGAACTTGGCTATTTCAAAGAGAACTACAGTGATTATTGCACAGGTGAAACCTACCAACATTTGGCAGATAGACTAATGGATTTCTGGCATGATCTAATTAATAATCATGAAAATGAGTCGGTTTTATTAGTATTTCATGGCACTGCTTCTCGTTCTTTGGTCCAGAATGTTTTGCAGATACCTAGAATTGCTTTAGTTGGCGAGATTCAAAATGCTGGTGTAATCAATATTTCTGTTGATGATCAAAGTAAAAAATCATTTTTGCGTTATTACAATAGGATTGCACCTGGTAAATTTTTTGATTAAAAAAGTGCATTATGTTAGTAAGCTTTAACTTTTTATTACGAAAAGTACGATGAATTTTGCTTATATGAGCCTTTTTGTTAAGATATTAAAGTGTTTTGAAAGGGTGATTTAGTGGATAATAGTTGGAAAATTCGTGATATTACTATTCCTAACCGTGTTGTAGTGGCTCCGATGGCAGGAGTGTCAAATTCCGCCTTTAGAATGATTTGTAAGGAATTCGGGGCAGGCTTAGTTGTTTGTGAAATGATTTCAGATCATGGCATTATATATCGTAATAAAAAAACTATGTCTATGATGAAGGTTGACCCGCGTGAGCACCCCATGAGTATTCAAATTTTTGGTGGTACTGAAGATACTTTACTTGAAGCTGCACAATATATTGACCAACATACTGCTGCAGACATTATAGATATTAATATGGGTTGTCCGGTTCCTAAAGTAACCAAAACAGATGCGGGCTCCAAATGGCTGCTTGATTCTAATAAAATTTACAAGATGGTTCACAAAGTTGTCCAAAATGTGGAAAAACCGGTTTCTGTTAAAATGCGTATTGGTTGGGATCGTAAACACATTTTTGCAGTTGAAAACGCGCTAGCAGCGCAGGAAGCGGGTGCCAGCATGATTGCAATGCATGGTAGGACTCGTAAACAAATGTATATGGGTGAAGCGGACTGGGAAACGTTGCACGATGTAGCACAAGTGCTTGATATTCCTTTTGTGGCCAACGGTGATATAACAACTCCGGAATTAGCTAAAAAAGCTTTGGATGAGATCGGATCAACTGCAGTTATGATAGGTCGGGCAGCCTTGGGTAATCCCTGGATAGTTAAAAATATGGTGCACTATTTAGAAACCGGTGAGAAACTTAAACCGCAAACGGTGCGTGAAAAGGTTGCTACGGCTAAGCATCAACTAAAAGGTTTAGTTGAATTAAAAGGGGAAAAGATTGCAGTTCCTGAATTTCGTCAACAAGCTGCCTACTATTTAAAGGGAGTTCCCCGCTCTGCACGTACTCGTGCTAAAATAAATGTGGTTTGGACAGCACAGGAAGTTTATGATTTGCTTGATAATTTCGTTGATGATTATGAAAAAAGGCAAAAACAAAGGACTGTCAGAAGTGAAGTTAATTAATAATGGAGGAAATGTAATTGGCTAAAAATGAAATGAATGACCAATTAATCGTTCGGCGCCAAAAGTTAGATGAATTAAGAGAGAATGGTATCGAACCTTTTGGAATGAGAAAGTTTGATCGGCAAGATTTAGCGCGGTCTTTGAATGAAAAATATTCTCAAGATGATAAAGATGAGCTAAACAAGGAATTGCCTAAGACTAAAATTGCTGGCAGAATGCTGGCAAAAAGAGGAAAGGGTAAGGTCGGCTTTGCGGATCTCTATGATCGGACAGGCAAAATACAGATTTATGTTCGTAAGGACATTGTCGGTGAAGACAATTATAAGATTTTTAAAAAGTCCGATATTGGCGACTTCTTGGGCATTGACGGCGAAGTTATGAAAACTGATACCGGTGAGTTAACGATTCGCGCAACTCATGTTACCTTTTTATCTAAGGCTTTACGTCCATTGCCAGAAAAATATCATGGTTTAAAAGACGTTGAACAAATATATCGTCAACGTTATCTCGATTTAATTACCAATCGCGAAAGTTATGAACGTTTTGTAAATAGAACAAAAATTATTCAAGCTATTCGTGACTATTTGAACAGCAAGGACTTCTTGGAAGTTGAAACTCCTGTTTTGCATAACATTCCAGGTGGTGCAGAAGCACGGCCATTTATCACTCATCATAATGCTTTAGATATTGATTTGTACATGAGAATTGCTTTGGAATTACCTTTAAAGCGTTTGATTGTCGGTGATATGGAAAGAGTATACGAAATTGGCCGTGTATTTAGGAATGAAGGCCTTGACACACACCATAACCCTGAGTTTACTGAACTTGAGACTTACTGTGCTTACTGGGATTTCCATGATGTCATGGATGAAGCAGAAGGCATCATTCGTGCTGCTGCTAAAGTTGTATCAGATGATGGCAAAATTACTTATCAGGGCACAAATATTGATTTGGGTAAGCCTTTCCGCCGCGTTCACATGGTAGATATGATTAAAGAAAAGACTGGCGTTGATTTCTGGCAAAAGATGAGTGTAGCAGAAGCTACGAAAATTGCTGAAGACCACGACATCAAGGTTGAAAGTTTCTGGAAAGTTGGTCATATCATTAACGCTTTCTTTGAAAAATATTGCGAAGAAACAATTGTTGACCCTACATTTGTTTACGGCCATCCAGTTGAAATTTCACCATTGGCTAAGAAAAATGCTGATGATCCTCGATTTACCGATCGTTTTGAGATTTACATCATGGGTGAAGAATACGGTAATGCCTTTTCTGAATTAAATGATCCTGATGACCAGCGCGAACGTTTTGAAGCGCAAATGGCAGAGCGTGAAGCTGGTAACGATGAAGCTGATATGATTGATGAAGATT
>NZ_CALYQV010000023.1 GCF_945290125.1 uncultured Lactobacillus sp.
GTGCGTTAGGTCTTGCTTAATAATAAAATGTCTAACTTTTTAGTTGCACTTCAAATTTGGGGTATTTTTGTGACTTTTTACATTTAGCTTCTTACTTTTGGCCTTTTTATCAATCACATTGTTTTTAATCAGAAAAAGTACTGCACAAACAATCGTACTTTTTGTGTTTACTTCATTGCTATTTTAGCTTTGGTAATATTTTATTTTTAAAAAATAAAGATTATCGATTTTTATAAAACTAAAACTCACATTATTCTTTATCAAAATTACTTTTTATTCTCTTATTTATAAAAGCCCTTCCAAAATTGTAAGTGCAGTATTAAACTGTACATGCACAATATTATAAGGTGCTTACATAATTTAAGAAAGGTGTAATTACAATGAAAAGTTTCATGAACGACAAAGTCTTGCCTAAAATAATGAAATTTGTTAATACTCGCCCAATTAAAGCAATTAAAGATGGAATGATCTATCCTATTCCATTTATAATTGTTGGTGCTATTTTTTTAATTTTAGGACAGTTCCCTATACAATCTGTTCAAGATTATTTAAACAAAATTGGTATCGGTCCTGTTTTAATGCAAGCAAGTAATGCCTCATTTGGAATTATGGCACTTTTTGCTGTTTTCGGAATTGCATACTGCTGGGTTAAGGATGCTGGCTTTGATGCTGCACCAGCAGGACTCTTGGCTGTTACTGTCGATATTATATTGCAGCCTGACACAATAAAAACCGTCACTAATATTGCAAATCCTAGTAGGACATCAACTTCTTGGCAAGCAACTAACTTAATAGATAAAAATTGGTTAGGTGGCAAGGGAATGGTAATAGCCCTAATAGTTGGCTTATTTGTTGGTTGGCTTTATTCATGGTTTATGAAACATCAGTTAGTTATTAAAATGCCAGAACAGGTTCCAGCTAACGTTGCTGCTTCTTTTACTGCTTTAGTGCCAGCTGCCGCAATTATTACTATTGCTGCAATTGTTTGCGGAATCTTTAGTCTTGGTTTTCATACCACATTGGCAGAGTGGATTTATAAAGTAATCCAAATTCCACTACAACATGCAACTGATGGCATTGGTGGAATGTTAATTATTTCTATTTTACCGGTTTTCTTATGGTTCTTTGGTGTTCATGGCTCAACTATTGTTGGTGGCATTATGACCCCACTTTTAATGTCTAATAATGCTGATAATTCAGCATTATATAAAGCAGGAAAGCTTACTTTAGCTAATGGTGCACACATTATAACGCAATCTTTTATGGATCAATGCTTAACCGTTACTGGAGCCGGAATGACAATTGGATTAGTTGTATTTATGTGTTTAAATGCTAAATCAGTTCAAATGAAAACTTTAGGTAAGTTGGAAATAGTACCTGCTATTTTTAATATTAACGAACCAATTCTTTTTGGTCTTCCAATCGTTTTAAATCCATTAATGTTAGTGCCGTTTGTCTTAACACCTTTTCTTTCAGGTAGTGCAACTTATGCTGCAATTGCTTTAGGTATCATCCCACCATTTAATGGAGTTTATGTGCCTTGGACAACTCCAGCAGTGCTTTCTGGATTAATAGTTGGCGGATGGAAAACTGCACTATGGCAACTTTTAATGTTAGTAATGAGTTTCTTTATATACTATCCATTTGCCAAAAATTATGACAAAATCTTAATTGCCCAAGAAAAAGCCAAAGTAGGAAAATAAGTCAAGGAAAATTATGCTAAAGTATGAACAAATTGCTAAAAGTCTTGTTAAGATAATAAAAAACAATCATTTAAAACAAGGCGACAAACTACCAAGTTTAAATGAGTTAGGTATCCAATTTAAAGCAAGTAAAACAACACTGTTAAAAGCATTGTCAGAATTAGAAAGCGAAGGATTAATTTATCAAATTCAAGGTAGCGGAATATATGTAAGAAAGCTACCAAAAGATGATTATATTAATTTCAGCAAAACTAATCATGGCTGGATTAATGAACTCATGAACGAGCAAGTAGAAAATGCTAACGCTTCTTTAGAGCTAATCACACCAAACTTAGACTTAGCTCAGAAATTAAAATGCACAACTAATACTAAAGTATACAAGGTACACAGGAAAAAAATGTTACATAAAAAAATCTTGTGTATTGAAACTTCTTATTACAATTCCCAACTCGTACCTTTTTTGAATCAGTCTATTATTGAGGGATCAATTTTTAACTTTTTAGCACAAGCGTATAAAATTCATGTTGGTTTTTCTGATAAATACTTTTACATTCGCAAACTAACAGATCAAGAAACTTCTGAACTCGACCTAGAAACTAATAGTTTTGGCCTAATTGTTGACGAAATCTTTTATTCTACTAGTGGCACTATATTTGACTACTCACAAAATATTTTTAATTATCAAAATTCAAAATTCTATTTGTAATCTTAAAGATAGTTACCATATTTAAAAAAGTTGGAAGTTGTTGTTATCTGGTTAAATCCTATTTATAACCTCCAGATATTGTCAACGACCATGAGATAGCAGATAACAAGTCAATTCAGCCAAGATATGGAAAAATGCAGAATTTTAACTCATTAATAGGTACAATACAAAAATGGGATGAATTTACCATTTTTTCTTCATTTACCTAATTTGGTCATTCGAAACTGCTCCTAAATTTTAAAAAAACAAGTTAAACAAAAACATAATATAAAAAGCTAATAGGTCAGAATAGGCTCTGATTTATTAGCTTTTTTAAATTATAAATATTATAGAATACAGTTAAAACAATATGCTAGCCATCATATCGGACTCTTTGCATTTGCTTGATTTGACTAAATACCTGACCACGACGGCCTGCATCAAGAGTTAAAACCAGAGAATCACCAGCTTTAATTATCGATTGACCGTTAGGAACTACATACTTACCATCACGATATATTGCTTTAACTAAAGTATGCTTAGGCCACTTGATCTGCATGATTTCTTTTCCTGCAAGCTGGCTGTCTTCATAAATGGGCACAGTTAGCTGGTCAGTTTTGCCGGAAACTACCGATGAATGTTTTTTATTTTTTACAGACATTGCGCGAGTAAGCGTACCGTAAATGGGATCACCATTGAGCAGTTCATCAACCAGCAGTGCAACAAAAGCTACCACAGCCAGCGGCATTAAATGAAGCAAAGACCCAACCATTTCCGTAATAAGTATGATGGCAGTAAAAGGAGCCCTAATTACGGCGGCGAAATAGCCAGCCATTGCGAAAATAACCAGATTGATTACCAATTTTGCTGGCAATAAATGTAATTGCACCAAAATAAGACCGTAGCTGGCACCAATTACTGCACCCATTGTCAATATCGGTAAGAAAATACCACTTGGTAGTCCTGAATCGTAAGAGATAATAGAAAACACAATTCTAACAACAAAGAAAAATAAGAGTAAGCCTACTATTTTCCAACTACTTTGTTTAATAATTTGCGGTAACGCTAAAATTAAGCGGCTGCCCGGACCAGTAATTAAGGGGTAAAAATAAGCAATTGGTATTAATAAAGTAAGAGGTATTAGTCCGTATAACCAACTTGGTAAAAAAGTAATTTTCGCATATAATTTTTTCACTTTAAATAAGCCAGTTTTATAAAAATGACCTAGTAAACCCAAAATTAAGCCCAGAATGAGCAAATAACCGTACAACCTAACGGGAAAAGTATGACGATAAACAAGAGATAGTGATGGCTTTTGACCAAATATATTTGAAACCACAAAATCTGACACTAGCGCACCTGCAAGTGCATTTAGCCACACCCGTGGCGAAAAGTTATGAAATACTTCTTCAAGCACAAATAATGCACCACTTAATGGCGCACCAAAGGCTGCAGCTAAACCGCTAGCCGCTCCAGTAGCTAGTAGTACTCTAGCATTCGTTTTTGACTCTTTAGTACCTTCTCCAACACCTTGACCGATAGTTGAACCGATCTGCAAAGAAGGCCCCTCAGGCCCTAAAAATAAGCCTGTACTGATAACTAAAATGCCACCAATAACTTTGCGCCATAATGTGGGCCACCACTGTAGAGTTAAATTTCCTTCCAGCTGTAGTTTTACTTCCGGTATACCAGAGCCGCCAACGTGAGGATATTGCTTAACAAAATAACCAGCAATTAAGCTAACTAAAATGAGTCCCAAAATGATTGGAATAAACCAGAATGCATTTTGATGTGCCACGTGAAACAGTCTAAGCCACAATTCTGTCATTTTTTGAATACCAAAGCGAAAAAAGCCTACTACTATCCCACTTGCAAGACCTACTAGCATTGCTTCCAACAACAGCTTTATTTGTACTTTTTTATCCCTCATAATACCTCTATTTTTTCAATATAATTAGCACTACTAAAAAACCAGTTAAGTTTTAACTTTAACTGGTTTTTAGTGTTACACGTGTAACAACTTATTTTTCCTCATACCACTCAGTGTGATAAACGCCTTCACGGTCATTTCTAAAGTAAGTATGAGCCCCAAAGTAATCACGTTGTCCTTGAATTAAGTTTGCCGGCAGACTTGGATTAAAAATTGATTCCAAGTAATTCAGTGATGCGCTCAATGTCGGAGTAGGAATACCTGCTCTAGTGGCGAGTTCAATTACTGCACGCAAAGCAGCGATATTCTTATTCATTAAGTCCTTGAAATATGGATCTTGGAACATGTTATCAAGTTTCTTACCTTCAGAAAATGCCTTTTCAATGTCTTTTAACATTGATGAGCGAATGATACAACCTGCTTCCCACGATTGAGCAATTGCTGGATAGCGCAAGTCCCAGTTATAGGCATCCGCAGCCATTTTCAGTTGTTGAAATCCTTGAGCATAAGCTACAGCTTGGCTTAGTTGTAAAGCTTGGCCAAGATTATCAATCAAATCTGCTGGTACATCACCACTCCATTTTATTTCTTTACCCTCGCGCGTAGTCGCTTTAGACATAAAACGACTAATTACAGCTTCTGCAATAACGCTGATTGGAGCACCCAGATGTACACCATCTTCAAGCATCCAGTTACCAGTACCTTTATAAGAAGCAACGTTTAAAATATGATCAATTACATGGTCGGGAGTTAAATTATCCTTTTGTTTTAGCACTTCAGCAGTAATTTCACTTAAATAGGCTTGAACCAATCCTTTATTCCAGTGGGCAAAAATGGCTGACATCTCATCATTTGTTTTGCCCGCAACCTTACGCAAAATATCGTAAACTTCGGAAAATTCCTGCATAATACCGTATTCGATACCATTATGGACCATCTTGACGTAGTGGCCACTGCCTTCAGGTCCTATGAAACTAACGCATGGATGGCCTTCAGAGTTCTTAGCTGCAATTGCTTCTAATATAGGTGCAACCTTTTTATAAGCATCTTCATCACCACCTGGCATCAATGCGGGACCTTTTAAAGCACCCTCTTCTCCGCCAGAAACACCCATACCAATAAAATGAATACCGTGTTGTTCCATTTCATGATAGCGCCGATTAGTGTCATGAAAGTTCGAATTACCACCATCAAGCAGAATGTCGCCTTTATCTAGTAGTGGCAGTAGTCTTTGTAAAGTTTCATCTACCGGTTTACCAGCCGCAATTTGAATTAAAATCTTTCGTGGCTTCTCTAAAGAATTAACAAATTCTTCCCAAGAATATGTTGGCTTTAATTTATCATCTTCATATTTAGCAAAAGCATCTACTTCCGGCTTATCAATTGAAAAACCGGAAACGGAAAAGCCGTTATTTCTCACATTCAAAGCAAGGTTCTTACCCATTACTGATAAGCCTATAACACCGAACTGTTGCATTTATAGTCCTCCATCATTTAATTTTTTTCTTAATTACTAGTATACCTGTTTTAGCGTGTTTGCGCACAACTTGCTTCATTTACCAGACCTAATATCATCTTTTACCAAAAACTGTAAATTTAATGGTCATTCAACCGCTAACCATTCTTCTGTCATCAATTGCCTTACTTTGTTCCACTTCTTTTCTAAGGCCACATAAATGCCATGATTATGGGAATTAACGTGAAAAACTTTTGCTATTTTCAATTCTTTTTGAATCATTAGTGGTGAAGCAATTATTTTTAAGCTTATCATCGCCAAAATGGCAGCTCCTAAAGCGGATGCTTCAACTGATTCAGGCACATAAACTTTGTACCCCGTTATGTCTGCCAATAACTGATCAAAGAATTGGTTTTTAGCCATCCCTCCGACTAATACCAGGGCATCAGGCTTTTGTTCATTAAATTGATTGAGTTCCTTTATGATCAAATTTATATTATAAAGTTCCCCTTCCAATACTGCTCTGGCTAGATCTTTATTTGTATTAATTGCAGTTAATCCCATAAAGCCGCCAGAAGCATCTGGATTCCAAATTGGTGCACGTTCACCAAAAATATAAGGCACAAAGAATAGCCCTTTAGCACCCACAAGGCTTTTTTCGGCTAAATCATTTAGTTCCTCAAAAGTAGCTAAATTGAAAATCTTATCTTTTAGCCACTGCCATACATCGCCAGCATTATTAGTGGGTGCACCAACCACCCAATTATTATGGTACTGATAATATGTAAATAATTTACGATTTTGACATAGTTTCAATCTATCAATATTAGTTCTGACGGCCGCAGAAGTCCCACAGCTGACGGTATAAAATCGTTCATCAATTTGCGGATTGCTTAAATTTGCCAGAGTCCCATCAGAACCGCCAATTACAAGGGGTACTTTGATGCTACTTTCAAAATTTGGCACTTGAAAAGTTGTGTCTACTAACTGAGGGAGCTGTTCCTTTTTTATATTCAAATATTGCAGGATATTATCATCCCAATTTTTGGTATAGGCATTAAACAGCCCTGAAGCATTCGCAGTTGCAAAGTCAACATAGTAGTGCTTAGAAAACTGATACAAAATATAGCTTTTAATATCAACAATAAAAGCAGTCTTCTCCCATACCTTTTTATTCTTTTCTTTAAGCCATAACAATTTACCTAAAGGGAGCATGGGATGTAATGGTGCACCGGTATTTTTTGTCAGGTCAAACAAGTCATCTTTAATAATATCTTTTTTAAATGTATCCGTTGCTCTATTATCTGCCCAAGTATAGACATTAGTCAGAGGATGATTATTTTTGTCAATTAATATTAAAGTATGCATAGCAGAGGAAAAGCCTATACCTTTAAGTTCAACAATATCAATTTTACTTTGTACCTCTGTTAAGCCTAACTGCACTGCTCTTAAAATATCCTGAGGTCTTTCCTCCGCCTGACCTGTTTCTTCAGTAATCAATGGATAATCATAGCTAGTTTGATAAATTATATGACCCAGTTCATCAAAAGCGATGGTTTTTGTACTTGTTGTCCCAATATCTACACCTATTACAATGGACATTTGTTACTTACTCTTCTTGATCCCTTCTATTAATCCATATAAATATTCTTCAGCTAATGCTCGGTCAAATAAGCCGTAACCTGGCATAGCTTTCTCATCCCAGATTACTCGCCCATGATCTGGCCTGATGTAGCCGGTAAAATTATTATCAACTAATATTTTCATCAACTCATACATATCTAAGTCACCATCTTCTGATAAATGAGATGTTTCATGAAAATCGTACTTAGAAGTAAACTTAATATTGCGAGCATGAACAAAAGCAACTCTATTTTTTCTAACAAATTTTTCTAAAATATGTGGTACGTTATTCTGAGGATTAGAAGCCAAACTGCCACAACAAATAGTTAAAGCATTCGCCGGACTATCGACCATTGAAACAATTCGCTCCAAATCCTTTTCGCTTTTACAAATTCTAGGTAAACCAAAAATATCTTGAGCAGGATCATCTGGATGAATTGCCATTTTTATTCCTACTTCTTCACACACCGGAATAATTTGCTGCAAAAAATACTTCAGATTATTTGCCAAGTCAGAGCTTGTTTTGCCAGCATATGCAGAAAATAATTCTTTTATTTTTGCCAGCCTTTCTGGCTCCCATCCTGGCATCACAAAGCCGTTATTATTGGACTCCACTTTTTTAATCAGTTCTTGTGGATTTTCTTGAACTAATTCTCTTTGAAAAGCTAAAGCGGTGGATCCATCTGGCAGTTTATAATCTAAAGTGGTCCTTGTCCAGTCAAATATTGGCATAAAATTATAGCAAATAACTTTAACACCAGCTTTTGCCAGATTACGAATTGTTTCTTGATAATTCTTGATATATTTTGCTCTTGAAGGTAATCCCAGTTTTATATCTTCGTGTACATTAACTGACTCAATCACATCCATTTTTAATCCCGCAGCAATTATTTCTTTTTTTAAATTTAAAATTTGGGATAGAGGCCAGACTTCTCCAACAGGAATATCATAAAGCGTGGCAACCACTTGATGAACTCCTGGAATTTGTCGTATTTGCTTTAGGCTTATTGAATCAGCATTTGTACCAAACCATCTAAAGCTTAATTTCATTTTTTATTCTCCTCAATGTTTGATTTATACGAATATGCACTATCATCAGGCAACGTCCTCTTTGAAATAAGATCAGCATACCAATACCCCGACTTTTTCATTCTTCTTTTTAGATTATTTTCCAAGTCAATTTCTACTAAGCCATACCTGTTTTTAAACGCATTCATAGGCGATACATTATCTGTAAATGCCCACAACATATATCCTTGACAGTTTGCACCTTCATTAACTGCTTTTACTAGCCAATAAAGATTTTCCTGGATGTAATTAATTCTATAGTCATCTTGAATTACCCCATCAGAGTTTTTATATTTTTGCTCATTTTCTATCCCCATTCCATTTTCACTAATAAACCATGGAAAATTGTGGTAATCCGTTTTCATGATCATTGCAAGATCGTACATCATCGGAGGATAGACTTCCCATCCACGAGAAGCGTTATATTTTCTACCTGGTAGATCGAAATCACTGTAATATTTTTTAATGCTAAACGGTGATTTATTATTCCACTCGTATTCACGCTGTTTGACTCTGGCTGGTTTATATAGATTTAAGCCAATATAGTCAATAGTATTATTTTCAATGAGTTGCTGATCCTCTGAATGATATCTAAACATAATATTATTTTCTTTTAAAAGTGCTATTAATTCTTGAGAATAACTGCCCTTAATTAATGGATCTACAAAAATTCTGTTATTAAACAAATCAAACCTGTGTGCTGCTAAAACATCTGGATCATATGTCTTTGATCTTGGGTATACAAATTCCCAATTATGAATAACACCGATCTTGCCACCTTGGTTCATTTGATGATAAATTGCTACTGTTTTAGCCGTAGCAAGCACCTTATGATAATTCCACTGCATCCATTGCTGGGGATCAACTATATGTGGGTATCTCACAGCATCTAAATAAATCCTAGTTTGGGGTACTATCGGCTCGTTGAAAGTAAACCAGTCTTTTACCCGATCACCATATCGCTCAAACAAAATCTTGGCATATTTTACATATAGATCTACGACTTTTCGTGAATTCCAGCCACCGTACTTATTCTGTAAATATTGGGGAACATCATAGTGCTCAATAGCTATCATCGGTCTCACGTTAGCTGTTATTAAAGTATTTATTACATCGTCAATATGTTTAGCATATTCTTCATCAACAATAAGATTGTCATAATCTGTAAAGAACCTTGACCAATTAATTGAAGTTCTGTATGAATTTAAGCCGATTTTTTTCATTAAATCGATATCTTCTTGATAGCGATTCATAAAATCAGTTGCTACATCTGGCCCTTGGCCATCATGCCAAACGAAGTATTCGTTTTTAAACCAATCATCAAGGTAAGAGTCTTGGCCATCTTTTTTTCCACTCCATCCTTCTGTTTGCCAAGCAGACGAGGCGGCGCCTAAATTAAAGGTTTTAGGTATTTTCATTTTATATACTCCTTTAATACAAAAAAGGCTGAATAATTATTCAACCTTTCAACAAATTAATTTTCTTCTACTGAAGGTTTTTGGGTTTCAGAGATTTTAACAAATGGTAAGTAAATTAAAACTGCAACAACGATACATATAGCTTGGGTAATCACTGCACCCCAACTACCACCAGTCGCCAAAAATCCGCTAATTAATGGTGGTGTTGGCCATGGAGTATAAACATATGCTCTAGCAGCAAAGCCCGTTGCCGTTGCGAAATAGCCAATTGTACCAGTTACTAATGGAGTAACAATAAATGGAATAGCAAGGATAGGATTTAGTACAATCGGCAAGCCAAAGATAACTGGTTCATTAATATTAAAAATACCAGGTGCTAATGACAATTTCGCAATAGCTTTAATATCAGCCCTTTTCTTTGTGACTAAAAATATGGCTATCAATAAACCAATTGTGACACCTGAGCCACCCATGCTCATATACATATCCCAAAATGGCATAGTAATAATATTAGGCAATGGTTTGCCAGCCGCATGTGCTTCTGTATTAGCTGCAATCGCGGCAATTAATAGCGGTTCACGAATCGGTTTAATCATTTGATTACCATGAATACCTATTATCCAGAATAATTGTGCCACTAGCATTAACAGTAGGATCCCTGGCAGTCCCTGAACCACATTTTGCAATGGCTTTTGTACCAAACTGTAAATAATATCAAACAAAGACATATGTGTGATTAGGGTAATTATTACTCCAACAGCAGAAATTATAGCTACTGTAATCATTGTTGGGAATAAAGCAGAAAAGCTTCTGGAAACATTGGAAGGTACACTATCCGGCATTTTTAATTGCAGTGCTTTTTGCCTACTCAACCAAGCATAAAGTTGCACAGAAAGGATTGCAATTAACATTCCTAAAAACAATCCCTTTGTATCAGTATACTGTTTAGCAAAAACATCCGTTACCTGAATAGTCTGTTTCTTAGCCGTAATAAAATCATAAACACTGGGGTTAATTGAAACATAGCTCATTAAAGCAATGATCCCAGGGAAATAACCCTTTAAATTGTTTTTCTTACCCATTTCAATACCGATAATGAATACAGCATAAATGGTAAAGAAACTTAATGTGGCATAATTTATACCATTTGCAATGGGTTGCAAATTAACCAGCCAGTGTAATCCTTTGATTTGAGCCAAGCCTTGTTTATCATCAAAGACCATACTGGAAAATAAAGTTGCAAACGCCCCAGTAATAATAATCGGAATCAATGAATAGAATGCAGCTTTTATGGATGATATATATTTGTTGCCATTTATGACAGCAGCAAATTTATTCATTGCTGAGACAAATTTTTGTCCTTTTTTCATTTTACTCCCTCCAACTAATATATTAGTATATTTGACTACGCTTTCATTATAGTATGCAGCTTTCGTAAAAGTCAATAGAAGTTGTATACTAATATATATGCTTTAAGGAGAAAACTATGTTGCCAGATATCAGAAACATGCAAACAATCGCATATGATAAATTAAAAGAAATGATAGTTACACTGGAATTAAAGCCGGGAGAAAAAATAACTTTAAATAAGGTTATTGATACTTTAGGTATTGGCAGAACGCCCATTCGTGAAGCACTAATTAAGTTTAAAGATCAAAATTTAGTTAAAGTTATACCCCAGAGTGGAACTTATATCTCTAAAATAGATCTAAAGCAAGCTGAAGATGCAATGTTTGTTAGGAAACTTATTGAAAAGAAAATAGTCGCAATGGCAATTAATAAAGACGATGACGATCTTAAAAATAAGCTAGCCAAAATATTGGATTTCGCTAAAGCAAAAGAGAATCAGCAAGATAAAAGAAATTTTTTTCATTTTGATAATGAATTTCATAAATCTTTTTATACTGCCGTTGACAAAGAAGACATTTGGAATTGGATGCAAACTCTAAATATTCAGCTAGAAAGATTTAGATATTTACGTTTATCAGTTGAAGATCTACATTGGTCTACTATAATTGAGCAACATGAATCAATTTTTAATGCAGTTATCAATAAAGATATTCCTTTAGGTACTCATGAAATTGAAAAACATCTTAGTATGATGTTTAAAGAAGAAGATGAGCTTATTAGTGCTTATCCTGATTATTTTACAAATTTGACCAAATAAAAAGAACGCCCTATTGGACGTTCTTTTTAAGGTTTTACACTTAATTAGTGAGCAGAAGCACCTGAAGTTGTATCAGGTTCTGGTTCTGGCTCTGGCTCAGGTTCTTCTTCAGCTTCTGAAGCACCTGAAGCAGCATCTTCTACTAAGCCATACTTATTAGCAAAGTAACTAAATGGTTTCAAGCCTTCAGCTTGATACTTCTTAACAAATTCTGGGTCATCAAGAGTATTCAATTCAGTTGAGTAAGGCATATCATGAGTGAACTTAACGTCAACTAACATTGGTCCATCCATTTCCTTGAATTCTTTAACTGCGTCTTCGAATTCTTTCTTAGTACGTACAGTTACACCTTTTACATTCATACCTTCAGCAACCTTAGCCCAGTCGTTGTTTGGCAGAATAACACCTGATAATGGTTGGTGTGATTCATCAACTTGTTCAGCTTCAATGTAGCCTAAAGTATCATTAGTGAAGACAACATTCATAATGTGCATATTGTAACGAGCTTGAGTCAACAATTCTTGGTTCATCATGGCAAAGCCACCGTCACCACTTAGGTTCCAAACTTCACGCTCTGGGTGAGCAGTTGCTGCAGCAAGTGCAGCTGGTGAACCAAAGCCCATAGTTGCGTACAAGCCTGAAGTTGCCCAAGTTTGTTCATCATGCAAGTTTACTAAGCGTTGGAAGTCAATGTTAATGTTACCAACATCAATAGCAAATTGTGCATCATCATCAGCGTATTTGTTGATGATGTCAAAGATTGGCTCACGGCGAATTGGCATTTCGTCTGAATCATCAAAGCTGTGTTCCCATTCTTCCCAGTTTTGACGGTCAGCAATAGCAGCCTTGTAAAGTGGTGATTCTTCACGAGCTTGACCTGCGTCAATAATAGCTTGTAAAGTCTTAGCACCATCAGCCAAAATTGGAACATCAACAGCGTGACGCTTGCCTAATTTTTCTGAGTCAACATCAATTTGGACAACTTTAGCCTTAGGATCAAAGAAGAATAATGAGAATGGTGAGTCATTACCAACCCAGATAACTGCATCAGCATGAGTTTGGATATCATCACTTGGCTTAGGTGCAACACGACCAATTGAACCCATGTAAGCTGGGCATTTATCTTCAACAACACCTTTAGCCATAACTGAGGACATCAATGGTGTCTTGAATTTTTCAGCGAATTTTTCTAAGACATCGCCATGACCCTTCATACCTAGACCAAAGTAAACAACTGGGTTCTTTGCTTCTTCAAGAAGCTTAACAGCTGCTTCAACTTCATCTTTCTTAGGAGCTGCATAGTTTGGAACAGCCTGCATTGCATTGTAATTTACACGGTAATTGTCATCAATCTTGTCCCAACCAAAATCCTTAGGAAGAATTAAGACAGCTGGACCCTTCTTAGCATAAGCTTGACGAATTGCTTCATCCATCATTGAAGGAATTTGCTCTGCACGCTTAATTTGGTGGTTCCAAACAGCAACCGGATCAAACCAAGGCTTCTCGTCAAAGGCTTGGAAGAAGTCCATATCCTGACGACCAGTTGGAACGTTAGCTACAATAGCTACCATAGGAACTTTGTCGTATTTTGCATCGTACAAGCCGTTCATCAAGTGAACAGCACCAGGGCCAGCTGAACCGAAGCATACGCCGACCTTGCCAGTATATTTATATTCAGCTGAAGCAGCCAAAGCACCGGCCTCTTCATGCCGAACCTCAATATACTTCAACTTACCCTTGAAGTCGTGGATAGCGTTCATTGTTGAGTCAAATGAGCCACCCGGGAAACCATAAATATGATCAATATGCCAGTCCAACAAAACTTGGAGCATGGCATTTGCGCCATTAATTTTTGCCATTTTAAAGTGCATCTCCTTAAATACATGTTTACTTACATATTGTATTAAAACATATAATTTCACAATTTCAAGTAAGCAAAATTAGTTATTAGCACAACATGTAAGCGCTTTGTAAAAATATTATCTTCACAAAGTTAAGCGCTATACTAATGACATTTAGATAACAGCAATAATTCCATTTGTGATTATCTGATCATAGCTATCAAATTTGTGCATTTTTTGGTGTATTTAATCCGCAGAAAATATTTTTTATAAAGTTTAAATTTTTACTAAATTTAATGTTGAATTTTCTGATAATGACCATTTTGCACGTAAACGCTTAAAATGGCCATATCTGCTGGATTGACTCCTGAAATACGTTCAGCCTGTGCTATTGTCTCAGGTCTGATTTTGGCAAATTTCTCTCGTGCTTCTGTTGCTAAGCCTTCTATTGCATTGTAATCAATGTCCACAGGAATTTTCTTTGCTTCCTGCCGGTGCAGTTTATTAATTTGTTGCTGTTCCTTTTTGATGTAACCAGCATACTTAACGTTAATTTCAATCTGCTCTCTGACATAGCGCTCATTTGAAATATGCATCTCTGTTAAACGCTCAATATCAGTCACCTTAACCTTAGGTCTTCTTAAGAAAACATCAGCCTTCACGCCAGCTTTTAACTTTTCTTCTCCAATACTTGCAAGATACTCCTGGACCTCTTTAGTAGGATGAACCGTGATCTTTTTAACAGCTTGAGCAGCTTGAGCAATTTGTTCTTTCTTTGCTAAGAACTTAGAGTAACGTTCTTCAGAAATTAACCCAAGTTTAAACCCGTAATCCGTCAAACGTAGATCAGCATTATCATGACGTAAAATCAAACGATATTCTGCTCGTGAGGTCAATAAACGATATGGTTCTTCTGTTCCTTTAGTAACTAGATCGTCAATTAAAACGCCGATATAGGCTTCATCGCGGCCTAAAGTAAATCCCGACTGACCAGCAGCCCGCAAAGCTGCATTAATGCCAGCAATCAGTCCCTGTCCTGCTGCTTCTTCATAGCCGGAAGTTCCGTTCATCTGCCCCGCAGTAAACAAGTTTTTAATATTTTTGGTTTCTAAAGTATGCTTTAACTGCCAAGGATCAATCACATCATACTCAATAGCATATCCGGGGCGCATTAGTTCCGCATTTTCAAGTCCAGCTACCGAGTGCAGCATTTTTAACTGAATTTCTTCAGGCATTGAAGTTGAAAAATCGCCAACATAAACTTCTTTAGTATTTTTACCCTCCGGCTCCAAGAAAATCTGATGACGCGGCTTATCCGCAAAACGAACTACTTTAGTTTCAATTGACGGACAATAGCGCGGTCCTACACCCTTGATTTCTCCTGAAAACATAGGTGAACGGTTTAGATTTTGGTTAATTATTTTATGCGTGGTTTTATTTGTATATGTCATCCAGCATGAAACCTGATTCTTGAGATAATCTTCATCTTTAGTTTCATAAGAAAAATGACGCGGAATTTTATCGCCAGGTTCTTCCTCAGTTTTAGAATAGTCAATGGTATTACTGTTAACGCGTGGCGGTGTGCCCGTTTTAAAACGGCGTAATTTGAATCCCAGTTTTTCTAAATTTTCTGAAAGCTTAATTGCCGGTATAGTGTTATTGGGACCGGATGAGTAATTCAATTCGCCAATAAAAATACGTCCGCGAGCTGATGTTCCTGTTGTGAGTACAACGCTTTTAGCATGATACCTAGCTCCTGTATTGGTAATTAACCCTCTGCAAACTCCATCTTCAACAATTAATTCATCAACTGTCGCCTGTCTCAAAGTCAAATTAGGGGTATCCTCAATCACTTTTTTCATCTGTTCGTGATACTGCCACTTATCGGCTTGTGCACGCAGTGCCCGTACAGCTGGCCCTTTACCTGTATTTAGCATCCGCATTTGAATATAGGTAGCGTCAATATTTTTACCCATTTGACCGCCCAAGGCATCAATCTCACGCACCACTGTTCCTTTAGCTGGGCCTCCCACTGAAGGATTACACGGCATAAAAGCTACCATATCAAGGCTAATCGTCAAAAGTAACGTTTTTTGACCCATTCTGGCACTCGCCAAGGCTGCTTCACTGCCCGCGTGACCTGCACCAACAACAATGACATCATAATCATTTGAGTCATAATTTTTAATCATTAATTTTCACACCTATTTTCCCAAACAAAATTGACTAAACAATTCATTAACTAACTCATCAGGACTACTTTCACCCGTAATTTGGCCTAGAGTGTCCCAGGCGCCGTTGAAATCAATTTGGGCAATGTCTAGAGGAACTTCATCTTTTAATGCCTGAACAACGTCTTGAAGCTGCTTTTTGGCCTTTTCCAGTAAACCAACCTGTCTTTGATTAGTTACCATAACCTGGTCATTTGAGTTCTCAATACCCTTGAAAAACAGTTCTTTGATTGTTTTTTCTAATTGGTCAAGATTTTGTTTTTGCAAAATTGATATGGCAATAACCGGACTCTTGGTCAAATTTGTTATTTCAGCGGCAGAAATTTTTTGTCCCAAGTCAGTCTTATTTAAAATAACAATGCGCTTTTTCTCAGCAGTAGCTTCAATCAAGGAATAATCTTCAGGAGTTAACTCCTTACTTGCATCAAACAAGAGCAAAACTAAATCAGCCTTTGCCAGTGCTTTTTTGGAACGCTCAACCCCAATTTTTTCCACCTTATTATCAGTGTGCCTGATACCGGCAGTATCAATTAATTCTAAAGGTACACCTTTAACAGAAACATATTCTTCCAAAGTATCACGGGTTGTACCGGCAACATCGGTAACGATAGCCGTATCACTTTTAGTCAGATAATTAAGTAAAGATGACTTGCCGACATTGGGCTGGCCAATAATCGCAGTAACTAAGCCGTTGCGCAATGCCGTTCCTTCTGCTGCCGTCTTAAGCAATTTATCTATTTTAGCAATAACAGACCGAGAAACACTCGCCATTTGCTTAGCCGTGACAGTATCAGCATCATATTCTGGATAATCAATGTTGACTTCAACGTTAGCCAGCGTATCCAAAATTTCTTGTCTCATTGCTCTAATTTTTTCCAGTAGACCACCATCCAGCTGATTTTCTGCCACTTGCCTGGCCTTATCGGTTTTAGCGCGCACAATATCCATCACACTTTCCGCCTGAGTCAAATCAATGCGGCCGTTAACAAATGCCCTTTTAGTAAATTCACCAGGATCTGCCATGCGCGCACCGGTTTTTAATAATAATTGCAAAATATGATTAGTGACGACAATGCCACCATGACAATTAATTTCAACAATGTCTTCTCTGGTAAAAGTCTTAGGAGCCAGCATTACAGATACCATAACTTCATCGACTACTTGTTGATTTTCAGGATCAACTATATGTCCATAATGAATAGTATGAGTCGGTACCTTAGTTAAATTTGCACCCTTAAAAACCTGATTGGCAATTTTAACAGCTTCTTCACCAGACATACGGACAATAGAAATTCCACCTTCACCAATTGGCGTTGAAATCGCTGCAATCGTATCAAATTCCGTTAAAGTTTGTGCCATGATTTTCTCCTTTTTCAATAAAAAAAGCGCATTATTCCATCATGAATAATCATGATGGATAAAGCACTTTGACTACTTTAACTAAATCATTACTTTAGATTAGATTAAAATTATTTTCTACGTTTTAATCGTTTATAAGTTTTGCGCAATTGACGCTTACGTTCGCGCTCTTGGCGCTCTCTTTCTTCCTGTTCACGCCGATATTTAATAGGGTTTTGCAGAATGAAAGTTTGAACCACCTGGAACAGGTTGGAAATTACCCAGTAAACTACAATAGCTGACTGGAAATATATACCCATTACACCAACCATAATTGCCATACCATAAGTCATAATCTTAGTTGACAAGGTTTGTGATTCTTTTGGCGTAGATAATTGACTGATATAAGTTGATATAAAAGTCAAGACCATAGACAAAATTGGCATAATAAAGTATGGATCCGGCTTACCTAAATCCATCCACATAAAGTGGCCAGTTTGCAGTTGTGGCGTTTGCCAAATCGCACCATACAGAGCATACATAACCGGTAACTGAATAATTAAAGGCAAACAACCAGCATAAGGATTAATTCCTGCCTCTTTATAGAGCTTATTTGTTTCTTGCGAAAGCAAAGTTCGCGATTCTGTATCACTACCGGGATACTTTTTACGTAAAGCGTCTATTTCCGGCTGAATTTTCTGCATCTTGGTAGTACTCTTAATCTGAATAGCACTAAGCGGATACAAAATAAGACGTACTATAATAGTAAAGATAATAATTGCCCAACCATAGTTGTTGCCTACCATCTTCGATAGCCACAGCAAAAACGTGGACATGTAATAAATGACCCAGCGATTCCACCAGCTGCCGCTTGTATGTGAAACAGGTTCTGGCTTGCCGTTTGATGCACATCCTGTTAAGACAACCGCTAATGCAACTACTGTCAGCAGTACAAGTAGACGCTTGACATTCTTTTTAGTTAAAATGTCTTTCACTCTAATCTTCCTCAACTTTATTCGGTATCTCTTCAATTATATTGGCTAAAAAGAGTGCATGCAAGAGGTTCTTATGAACATCATCCCATTTAAAATCGCGCGCATATGGTCTAGCAATGACTAAAAAATCAATATGTGGTTTAATTAAAGGTTTATTTTCAGTAAGAACAGCGCGAATATAACGTTTGAGGCGATTACGCACTACAGCGGTGTGTCCGACCTTTTTACCAACAGAAATGCCAACACGAAAATGCTTGTTTTCCGGTTTGTCCATTTGATAAATCACAAAAGCACGATTTGCTACTGAATTGCCTGACTTAAAAACTGTCTGAAAATCATTTTCTGTTTTAACACGATAAGACTTTCTCAAAACGTTTCATTCCACTCTTAAAAATTAAAAAAACCACTGGGATTTCAGTGGTTTAAGCAGATAAGACTTTTCTACCCTTTGCGCGGCGTCTAGCCAAAACCTTACGGCCATTTGATGTACTCATCCGTTTCATAAAGCCGTGAACTCTTGAACGGTGACGCTTTTTAGGTTGGTAAGTTCTTTTAGTTGTCATTAAACTACACCTCCAATTTTTGTATGCAGACTGCACAATTTAATATCTAGGATACCATGATTAAAGTAAAAAACCAAGTAAAAAGAGAAAAAACATCAGGATTAATTACCAATTTAGGAATAATTTGTGACCTGGCTTAAACTGGCCGTGAAAAATTCTTACAGTTTTCTATAACAAATCAGCCTTAGCAATTTCAACTGACGGGTAATGTCCAAGTGCTGGCAAATCGGTATCAGGCGGGCAAGAATAAACCATATAATAATCACCATCTGACTGCTTGACCGTCAATTCTTCCAACTTTTGTCTGGCACGTTCAACACTCTGCGTAATATAGACTACACTAACAACTCCCACCTTTTCTGTTGCATGTGCACTGATTTCAACACTGCCTTTTAGTATCACCTTTAAATTGCCGTCGTCTTTTAGCCCCAACTCAACATAATCTTGATAATCCATATTGGTACCTCACAATAAATAAATATTTTTATTTGTTATTAACCAGGTAATTCAGCACTGATAGTGTATCAAATAAAAAGCTTTTTCATACCATTACTCCTTCAATTATAATGGTGCTTTCTTTATAATCAAGTTTGATTATAAGCTTTGTATGGACTTTCACAAATTACTTTAAATAATAAGTATTAGGTTATGGTATCGATTCTGAGACTATTTTAAGATTGCCTTTACGCCGCTGCAATGACACCATACTAAAAGCAATTTGGCTTACACAGCACTTCACATTCTTTACTCTTTTTTAATTATTCTATTACTTATTGATGATAAAATTATCTTTGGAAGCAAGCGCTTTCCATAGCGCTTAATACAATTTTGTTATAATAAAGGAGATTTTTATGGTAAGTGGTGTTTTTAAAGGTGCTGCTCAAGGCTTTCACAGCTTATTAACCAGTAATGTTACATTAAAGGACGGTAAAATAATCAAAGTTGCTGTTGACGGTATCCAACCATATACGGTTGGTTCCTACGCAATACCAACAATGATTAATAGAATTGAAAAAGCCGGCAATACTGATGTTGATGTTGTTACATCCGCTTCAGTAAGTACCTCAGCAGTTATTAATGGCGTAAACAAGGCCTTAGAAGTTGCCCAAGGAAAATTAACTGCAGACGATGCCGTTAATCCAAAAGTAAAACCAAGTAAAAAACCTAACTATCCGGTTTATGCCAAAGTAAACAATAACAAGTATATCGAATCTCAAGTGCAATTTGACGATACTTATGACGTGATTGTTGTTGGTTCAGGTATCTCTGGATTATCAGCTGCTATTGAAGCAAAAAAGCATGGTAACAGCGTAGTTATTTTTGAAAAAACAGGTATGGTCGGTGGTACCAGTAATTATTCCGCTGGTGTCATTCAAGGATCTGGCGATAAATATCAAAAAGAATTTACAAGCTATCAAAATGACAATCCTGAACTACATGCTCAAGAGCTAATTCAAGCCGGTGAAGGCAGAGTAAATCCTCAAATGATAAAAGAATTAGCCGAAGATTCTGCTAATAACATCGAATGGCTGGCAAGCTTAGGAATAAAATGGACATCTGTTTATGGCCACAGAGTTATTCCTTATGAAAACAAGGATTACTTTGCGCAAAGAATTCACGTTTATGAACACGGTGGCGGTTTAGGTACAGGCTGCGTAATGATTGACGCAGTCAGAAAAGAAGCTGATCGTCTGGGAATAAAGATTTTCTTTGATACTCCTGTAATTAATTTAGTAACCACCAGCTATACTGACAAATCAGTTGTTGGCGTAGTAACTAATTGCAAAGGCAAAACTAGTTATTATCGCGCTAATAAAGGTGTAGTCCTTGCTACTGCTGGTATTGACTATAATGAAAAACTAGCTAAAGAATTTGCTCCGCAACAATATCGTGATATTAAAAATCATGCCTTGACTAATTCTAAATACGATACCGGTGACGGCATTTTAATGGGATTAGCACTTAACGCTGCAACTGAAGGCTTGGGCGGCTCTATGGATGTTGATTTCAAGAACAATGTAGGTGCAGCAGATAATTTGCCGACACCGCCAATGTTCTACGTAAATGGCAACGGTAAACGTTACGTCAACGAAGATACTACTTATGGTTATCTAACCCGTGCCACTTACCAACAAGAACTAATTTGGGATAAACCGACTTGGCAAATTTTCGACTCATCAACCTTCTCCGCTCCATTTTCACCTTGGAAATCTGATGCAGACACGGAGAAAGATATTAATTCCGGTCAAATGTTTAAAGCAGATTCAGTCGCAGAATTAGCTGCTAAAATCAATGTACCAGCTGAAAACTTAAAGCGGCAACTAGAGACCTGGAATGAAAACGCCGCAAATGGTGCAGATAAAGAGTTTGGCCGTAAAGAAGGCCTGCAAGAATTACATGCCCCATTCTATGCTTACGCTCATAAGGACAGCAATTTTGGAGCAATTGGCGGCTTGAAAGTAACTACTAATTATGAAGTAATTGATCATGATGACCAAAAAATTGCTCACTTGTATGCTATCGGCTGCAACTCCGGTGGCTGGAATGCAAATTATTACCCATCATCAGGTACTGCCTTAGCCGAAGGAATGCATTCAGGCCGCAGAGTCGGCAGAGTCCTGTCTGGTCTAGTGGAAGAAGTTGATGTTACACCTGCAGAAACTGATGTAACAACTGGTTCATCAGAATATTAAAAAAACTAATTTTTTAGACAAACATGAAAAGTGTTCTTACTAAATTTTATTTTAGTAAGGCGCTTTTTCTGTGCTCAAGTTAAAAACAACTTCTATGCTATAAAATTAAGCCAATTCGAAGCAAAAGAATTATAAGTTATTGATTATTAGTAGCAAGAGATTTTAAAGCAATAAGCGTCGTCATGTATTAGCGCTAATTACTTTTTATTTTATGTTAAGACAAAAGTGAATTTTTCTACTACTAGTTCCAGATTAAATTTCGTCATATTTGTTTAAAAATAATATCCTAAAATTATCCACAAGTGTAAATTCACATCATTTTACACAAATTTATCCACAATCTACAGCCTGTTCATAAAATTATGCACAACATGTGGAAAACATGATTAATATAGCTTGCATTATACTGCTAATTCAGTAAAAGATTTCCACAAACAATAATGTAAATAAGATAATTTGTAGCCAATTTTTTTAATTTAAAGTGAATTTCTTTTAAAAAACTATCCACAACTTGTTAATTCTGAATTCTTTTTGTGCACCTGTGGAAAACATTTTTATTAGATGGTAAAATAAGTTTTGCGTAACGTAAGCGGAGGGAAATATTTTGTTTGACATTAATAAATTTTGGCAGCATTTTAATACAGAAATGCGTGAACATTTTAATGAAGTTGCATATAATGCCTGGTTTAAAAATACCAGACCAATTTCATATAATAAAGAAACTCACGAATTAAAAATTGCCGTGCAAAATCCTGTAACTAAAGGATATTGGGAAAAGAATTTGGCTTCACAATTAATTCAGTCTGCATATGGCTACGCTAATATTGAGGTTATGCCCGTCTTTCAAATTGAGGGCGATCAAAGTACTGAGCGCATTGTAACACCTAAACCAAAAAGTGAGACAATGTCCGCGAATTCACGGCCGCAAATGGAAAATGCCTTTGTCCGTAACCTTAAGCTTAACGAAAAATATACTTTTGATAATTTTGTTCAAGGCGAGGGCAATAAACTGGCAGCCGGTGCAGCACTGGCAGTGGCTGATAGTCCAGGTAGTTTTTACAACCCCCTTTTTATTTTTGGCGGTGTAGGTTTAGGTAAAACACACTTGATGCAGGCTATCGGCCATCAAATGCTGGCAGAACGACCTAATGCCAAGGTGGTCTACATCCAAAGTGAAACTTTCGTTAATGATTTTATAAATTCAATCAAAAACAAAACGCAAGATCAATTTCGTGCTAAATATCGAACCTGCGACTTATTACTAGTTGATGATATTCAATTTTTTGCTAAAAAAGAAGGTATTCAAGAGGAATTCTTCCATACTTTTGAGACCCTTTATAATGACCAAAAACAAATAGTCATGACAAGTGACCGGCTGCCTACCGAAATTCCTGATTTGTCAGAAAGGCTGGTATCACGATTTACTTGGGGTCTGCAAGTAGAAATTACCCCACCAGACCTGGAAACAAGGATTGCAATCTTACGTAAAAAAGCCGAAGCCGAAAATTTAATAATTGATGATAATACACTCGATTATATTGCTTCTCAAGTTGACACTAATATCCGTGAACTTGAAGGAGCTTTGGTGAAAGTGCAGGCACACGCAACAATTGAACACGAGGATATCAATGTCAATCTGGCTCGTGAAGCATTGGCTGATCTCAAATTAGTCCAAAAAAATCAAGGTCTGCAAATTTCTAAAATTCAAGAAGTCGTTGCCAATTATTTCCAAACTTCAACTTACGAATTAAAAGGAAAAAAGCGGGTCAGACAGATTGTCGTTCCAAGACAAATTGCCATGTACTTATCCCGTGAATTAACTGATTCCAGCCTTCCTAAAATTGGACAGGAGTTTGGCGGTAAGGATCACACAACAGTGATGCATGCTTACGAAAAAATTAGTCGTGAAATTAAAACCAATTCCGACATCAAAACTGCTGTTTTTGATTTAAAACAAATGCTTGACCGTTAAAAAGTTATCAACTGTGGATAAATAACGGACTTGTACACATCTTTTTAACCGCAACAATTACGTTATTTTAAGGCTAATGTATCTTTTCAACAGAAATCACAGGACCTACTAATACTACTAATTAAATATATAATTAATATAAAGAAAACAGACAAAATAACAGGAGGCACCAAATGAAATTTACAGTTAACAGGAATCTTTTTTTAGATAATTTAAACAATGTAATGCACGCCATTTCATCCAGAGCAACAATACCAATTCTAAGTGGAATTAAGCTTAACTTAACGGAAACTGAATTACTTCTAACTGGAAGTGATACTGATATTTCAATTGAAATCAAAATACCAGTCAGTGAAGACTTGACCGTCGATTCAACTGGTTCAGTCGTATTACCGGCAAGATTTTTTAGCGAAATTATCAGACGTTTACCAGGAAAGGAATTTTCTTTGGAAGTTAAAGAAAGTTTCCGAACACAAATTATTTCTGAAAACAGTGAGTTCACTATTAATGGCTTAGATGCTAATAACTACCCAAGATTACCAGAAATTCCAGACGAGTCCTCTTTTGTTATTTCGGGAAAAACTTTTCGAGAAATTATCAATGAAACCCAATTTGCAGTTGCGACTCAAGAAAGTCGCTTAGTTCTGACTGGTGTTCATTTCACCTTTAGCCCTGACAAAATTCATGCAGTAGCAACGGATTCACACAGACTGTCCAGTCGTGCTTTGACTTTAGAAAATGGACCACAAACAAAAACAGACTTAATCATTCCAGGAAAGAGTTTACTGGAACTTGCACGTATTATCGGAGAAACGGATCCGGAGATTAAAGTTTGTCCGGGTGAAAATCAGGTACTCTTTGAAATTGGCAACATTCTGTTTTATTCACGCCTACTTGAAGGCAGCTATCCTGATACTGAACGTCTGATACCGACTGACAGCACGACAACTGTAGAATTTGACTTAATGGAACTTTCAAGTGCACTTGATCGGGCTAGTTTACTGACACATGCAGGACGTAACAATGTAGTAGATTTGACACTGGATACTGAAAAACAAAGTGCCAAATTGTCTGGTGAATCAGCAGAAATTGGGAATGTTGAAGAAGATGTTAGTTTTAAAAAACTTGAAGGTAAAAATTTAAAGATTTCCTTCAATCCTGATTATTTGCGCGATGCATTAAAAGCTTCGGTGACTGATTCCGTTATTATGGATTTTACGCAACCATTGCGGCCATTTACCGTCAATCCTGATAAAACCAACATTGATTTTGTCCAGTTAATTACACCGGTGAGAACTTTTTAAGCTATCATTCTTAAATAAAAAGAAAAAGTCATCAACTGATGGCTTTTTTTCTACCCAAATTTTTATAATCGAACAAAAAAGCCCGCTAGTTTATTTTTAGTGTCATTCACTATGAAATGTTTGTTTTAAAAAAATCCGTTTATATGGCTCTATATGGGCTTTTAGTTGTTTTTTACTTGTGAAACGAATATACTTATTATAGGTAGTTAATGGTGTGAAGGTGGTTATGATCAAAGAATTTAAAGTAACAAGCGAATATATTACTCTAGGTCAGTTTTTAAAAGAAGAGAGTATTGTTTCTTCAGGTGGTCAGGCTAAATGGTATCTACGAGAAAATCCAGTTTTACTAAATGGGATCAAAGAAAATCGGCGTGGTAAAAAATTGCGCCCTGGCGACAAGCTTGAAATTAATCACGAGACTTATGAACTGCGGTAGCCGTGAATGTATCTCAAGCATTTTATTGCACAAAATTACCGCAATTTACAGCAATTTGAAGTTGAATTTGATCCCAATGTCAACATTTTTATAGGTCAGAATGCTCAAGGCAAAACTAATTTACTTGAAGCAATTTATTTTTTGGCCTTAACTCGTTCTCATAGAACCAGTAATGATAAAGAACTAATCGCTTTTGGTAAGGATTATGCCAATGTTTCTGGTCATATTTATAAATGTCAAATTGATCTATCTTTACGGGTTTTAATTACCACTAAAGGTAAGAAAGTTTGGGTTAACCGGGTTGAACAGGCGAAATTATCCAAATATGTGGGACAATTAAACGCTATTTTATTTTCTCCGGAAGATTTAGACCTGATTAAAGGGGCACCCAACTTAAGGCGACGATTTATGGATCAGGAGTTTGGTCAAATTAGTGCCGAGTACCTTTATTTTGCAGGCAAGTATAAGCAGGTATTGCAGCAAAAGAATAATTATTTGAAACAACTGGCTAAGGGTGAGGCGCATGACACCATGTTTTTGGAGGTGTTGTCGGATCAACTAGCCGGTGTCGCGGCAGAAGTAATAGTCCGCCGCTTTCAATTTTTAAATTATTTAGACCAATATGCTCGAGATGCCTACGCTCACATCAGTACCAGTGCTGAAAAGTTGGAAGTGATTTATCAGCCATCGGTAAAAGAAATAACTGCAAAGGATAGCGTCGAAGAAGTTTATCATAAAGTATTAGACAATTTTCAAAAAAAGCAAAAGATTGAAATTCTCAAAGGCACGACCTTAAGCGGCCCTCATAGGGATGATATTGAGTTTGAGCTTGATGGTAAAAACGCACATTTGTATGGCTCTCAAGGACAGCAGAGGACAATCGCGCTTAGTATTAAACTGGCTGAGATTCAGCTTGTGCACCAGTTAACTGATGAATATCCGTTATTATTACTTGATGATGTCATGAGTGAGCTTGACCATAACCGCCAAAGTGCCTTACTCAATTACATTCACGGTAAAACACAAACATTTATTACGACGACAGATATTGAGGGTATTTCCTGGGAAATAATTAAGAAGCCGAAAATATACCGCATAAAATCTGGACAAATTTATTTAAAAGAGGGGAAATTGCATGGCAGATAGTAACAAAGAAAATCTTAAGCAAATTAAGCAATATGAAAAAGAAGCCGATAAATATAATGCCAGTCAGATTCAGGTCTTAGGCGGACTTGAAGCAGTTCGTAAGCGTCCAGGAATGTATATTGGTTCTACCAGTTCTCAGGGGTTGCACCACTTAGTGTGGGAAATAATTGATAATGGTATTGACGAAAGCTTAGCCGGTTTTGCTAGCAAGATTGAAGTTACAATTAATGAGGATGGCAGTGTAACTGTTCAAGACGATGGGCGTGGTATTCCGGTTGATATTGAAAAAAAGACGGGTAGGCCTGCTCTTGAAACTGTTTTTACTGTCTTACACGCTGGTGGTAAATTTGGTGGTGGCGGCTATAAAGTTTCAGGCGGTTTGCACGGAGTCGGTGCTTCTGTCGTGAATGCTTTATCAACCAAGCTAGATGTTACAACAATGCGCGATGGTAAAAAGTATTTTATCGACTTTAGTCGTGGTCGCGTAGTTGATGAAATGAAAGTCACGGGGACTGTGCCTTTATCTGAGCATGGTACTATCGTCCATTTTTTCCCAGATCCAGACATTTTTACTGAAACCACTTCGTTTGATGATAAGATTCTCAAAAACCGTATCCGTGAACTGGCATTTTTAAATAAAGGCTTAAAATTAACATTTACTGATAAACGCAAAGACAGCGCGGAAACAGATGTTTATCACTATGAAGGTGGTATTCAGGAATATGTTTCGTTTTTAAACCGCGATACAGAAGTATTATTTGATGAGCCGATCTATGTAGAAGGTAATGACAACGATATTAACGTTGAAGTATCTTTGCAATATACAAAAGGCTATAAAACAACACTGATGACCTTTGCTAACAATATCCATACCTATGAAGGTGGGATGCACGAGGCAGGGTTCAAGACAGCCTTAACACGGGTAGTTAATGATTATGCCCATAAGACTAAGCTGTTAAAAGATAGTGATGACAATCTTTCAGGAGAAGATATTCGGGAAGGGATGACAGCTGTCGTATCAGTAAAGCACCCTAACCCGCAATTTGAAGGTCAGACTAAGACTAAATTAGGAAATTCTGATGCGCGGACAGCTGTAGATCGTGCTTTTTCTGAAACCTTCAACCGTTTCTTAATGGAAAATCCGCAAGTTGGTCGCAAAATTGTCGAAAAGGCTCAGTTAGCTGAACGTGCGCGGACAGCTGCTAAACGCGCTCGTGAGGTAACTCGAAAGAAATCAGGACTCGAAATTGCTAACTTGCCAGGTAAATTAGCTGACAACACCAGTAATGACCCCAGCATTTCTGAATTATTCATAGTTGAGGGTAATTCTGCTGGCGGCTCTGCGAAGCAGGGACGCTCAAGGCTGACTCAAGCTATCTTGCCAATTCGTGGTAAAATTCTGAACGTTGAAAAAGCGTCAATGGATCGTATTTTGGCTAACCAAGAAATTCGTTCACTTTTTACGGCTTTGGGAACCGGCTTTGGTGCAGATTTTGATGTTTCTAAGGCTCGCTACCACAAATTAATCATTATGACAGATGCCGATGTCGATGGCGCCCACATTCGGACACTACTCTTAACCCTCTTTTACAATTACATGCGTCCGATGATTGAAAAAGGCTACGTTTATATTGCACGTCCACCTCTATACCAAGTACGCCAGGGAAAAGTGGTCAGATACTTAGATACTGACGAAGAACTGCATGATTATTTAGGTAGTCTGCAGCCAAGTCCTAAACCTTTGGTACAACGCTATAAGGGACTGGGCGAAATGGATCCAGAACAATTATGGGATACAACCATGAATCCTGAAAATAGGAGACTCGACCGTGTCAGTCCGGAATACGCTAAAAATGCCGATGAGGTCTTTGAATTACTGATGGGCAATGAAGTAGGTCCGCGGCGTAATTTTATTGAGACTAACGCTAAATACGTTGAAAATTTGGATGCATAGGAGGTTTAAATGGATAACGACAATCAAGGTCAAGATCATAGAATAAGAAACGTTGATCTGACGAGCGTAATGAATAGTTCATTCTTAGATTATGCCATGTCTGTTATCGTGGCGCGGGCTTTACCCGATGTGCGCGATGGCTTGAAGCCGGTTCAGCGCCGGATTCTTTATGGCATGAGTGAACTAGGTGTTACACCAGATAAACCATATAAAAAGTCAGCCAGAATCGTGGGAGAAGTTATGGGTAAGTTCCACCCTCACGGTGATTCCTCAATTTATTTGGCTATGGCACATATGGCACAAGATTTCAGTTACCGCTATATGTTAGTTGACGGCCACGGTAATTTTGGTTCAGTTGATGGCGATGAACCAGCCGCAATGCGTTATACTGAGGCACGGATGAGCAAAATTGCCGTTGAAATGTTGCGTGATATCAATAAAAATACTGTTGATTGGCAGCGTAATTACGATGATTCTGAAAATGAACCAGTTGTATTACCTGCCAGAATACCGAACTTATTAGTTAATGGTACAAGTGGTATTGCCGTTGGTATGACCACCAACATACCGCCTCATAACTTGTCAGAGGTGATTAAGGGGCTGCACATGTTGATGAACAACCCTGATGTCACTACTAAAGAATTGATGAAGGCAATTCCGGGCCCAGATTTTCCTACCGGTGGCACTATCATGGGTCGCGGTGGCATTTATCGGGCTTATGAAACTGGTCGCGGGAATATTGTTGTTCGTGCCAATACTAATATTGAAACCGAAAAAAGCGGTCGTGAAAGAATAGTCGTTACTGAGTTGCCATACTTGGTTAATAAAGCTGAGCTGGTTAAGAAAATCGCGGATTTAGCGCGTGCTAAGACAATTGACGGTATTACCGGTGTGCGTGATGAATCAGACCAGACAGGGATGAGAATCACAATTGATATCCGCCGTGATGCCAGTGCGAGTGTTGTGTTAAATAATTTATTTAAATTGACCCAAATGCAGGCCAACTTCGGTATGAACATGGTGGCAATCGTCGATGGCGCACCCCATTTTCTCAGTCTTAAGCAAATGCTCCAGTATTACTTGGAGCATCAAGAAGATGTTGTTACTCGCAGAACTAAGTTTGAGCTGGAAAAAGCTGAAGCCAGAGCTCATATTCTCGAAGGTCTGCAAATCGCCCTTGATCACATTGATGAAATTGTCCATATCATTCGTCAGAGTCAGTCAAGTGATATTGCTAAGGCTGCTTTAATCAGTCGTTTTGGTCTTGATGATAAGCAATCACAAGCGATCTTAGACATGCGACTGGTACGGTTAACGGGTCTTGAGCGTGACAAAGTTGAAGCCGAATATAAAGAGTTACAAGCCAAGATTGCTGATTATAAAGACATTTTGGCAAAGCCAGAGCGCATTAATGAAATAATCTATAATGAACTGCTGGATATTCAAAAGCGTTTTGGCGATGCCCGCCGGACTAAGATTGGCGCTAGCGAAGTTGTCTCAATTGAAGATGAAGATTTAATTGAAAAGCAAGACGTTTTACTGACTTTAACTCACAGCGGCTACATTAAGAGGATGCCTATTACCGAATTTAAGACCCAAAATCGTGGTGGCAAAGGTATTAAAGGCATGGGCGTTAAGGAAGGCGACTTTATTGAAAATCTGATTTATTCAAGTACTCATGATATGTTGCTGTTCTTTACGAATATGGGCAAGGTATATTCAAAGAAAGCCTATGAAATCCCAGAGTTTGGTCGTATAGCTAAAGGTTTGCCAATAGTCAACTTACTGCAGCTTGAAAAAGGTGAGAAGATTCAGACTATTGTTAATATTCCTGAAGATGCTGATGACCCGTATTTGTTCTTTATCACGAAGATGGGGACTGTGAAACGCACTCATGTCAGCGAATTTGGCAATATCCGCAATAGTGGTTTGATCGCATTAACCCTGCGTGATGGTGATGAGCTGAATAATGTCTTGGCTACAGACGGTAAGCAAGATATTTTGATCGGTACCCACTTAGGTTATGCAGTGCGTTTTAATGAGCAAACTGTTCGTTCAATGGGACGGACAGCTGCCGGTGTTCGGGGAATTAACTTACGTGAAAATGACTATGTAGTGGGTTCTGGTGTCGTTAAAAATGATGATGAAGTCTTAGTAATCTCTGAAAAGGGTTACGGTAAGAGAACGGCAGCTGCCGAATATCCGACAAAGGGTCGTGGCGGCAAAGGAATTAAAACCGCAAACATTACCCAGAAAAATGGACCACTTTCAGGAGTGACCGTGATCGATGGCAGTCAGGATATCATGGTTATCACAGATGATGGTATCATGATTCGCTTTAAGACAAAGGATGTTTCTCAAACCGGACGCAGCACTCTCGGCGTGCGCTTGATTAAGATTAATGACAACAATAAAGTTGCCAGTCTGGCAATTGTTCCGGCTGAAGAGGATCAAGAAGTAGCTGCTTCTGCAGAAAATGCAGAAGAGCAAGACTAATTAATAAACAAAAATATTGAAAAAATTATCAGATTATTTTACGTACATATTAAGTAAGAAATGAAAATTTCTTATTGGATCACGTAAAGATAGTTTGGTAATTTTTTGTTTATGTGCTAGAATTAGAGATTGCGAGTAATAAACTTCATTACTCCTTGTTCTTGATTTTTAGCAAGAACCATTTAGTCCAGAAGGAGGTGCACTAGTATGACAACTACTAAGTATGAAATAACTTATATTATCAAGCCTGATATTGATGAAGAATCAAAGAAAGCATTAGTTGAAAGCTATGATAAGGTTATTACCGATAACGGTGGTACGATGGTTGAGTCAAAAGACTGGGAAAAGCGTCATTTCGCATATGAA
>NZ_CALYQV010000024.1 GCF_945290125.1 uncultured Lactobacillus sp.
TTTTAGGTAAAATGAATATAATTTTTGCATGTATCAGTGCTATAGGCTTATTAGCAAGTGTTTTTATCGGAGTTAGTGCCTGTTCATTAGCTATAGTTGCCTTAATTGTTAATGACTTTTACGTGCCCCATTGGCGACCTGACGAAACCCAGCAGTTACATGTAACTAAAATAATTTCAATATTAGTAGGATTGTTTCCTTTAGTCTTTATGTTTATTTCTCCTAACATTTTAGCTTTATCATTTTTTACAAAAGCACTGCGTGTATCTATTGCTATTGTGGCTATACTTGCATTTTACCTGCCAACTTTTAACAATACCAAGGTGGCAAATACTGCTTTAATAGGTACAACAATATTCACGACGGTATGGTACTTATTAGGAGATCCATTTGGTATAAATGATACATATATAGCTATTTTTGCGCCCTTAATTATTATGTGTGCAGGTAATTTCTTTACCAAAAGAATTAAAAAATAAATTAATTCTTCTACCATTAAATAAATTTGAAAAGGCATTGGATTTTGATGTGATCCACGAGTTTACGATAAATTTGGATATCATATCATTTTATTCAATGTCTTTTTGTGTGTTTAATATTTATTTGTTAAATTATAGAAAACTAAAACTATTTTTAAACATTCAGACTAACTATGGCAATTAAACTTTCTTAATTAAGGTGGCTGTTAATTCTTTTGTTTCAGTCCATGCTATATGTAAAAAATATGCGGAAACAAAAGAAAGTATCCAAGTTAGTAACCAACAAATAAAAAAGGCAATAAAAGGATGAAAAATCGCTTGTTGTTTTATATCTAAATTATTCCATAGCAGTTGATCCCAAAATACATTTGATAAGTATGCTCTATAGGCATAGGTTGCTAGAAAGTGAAAAACTTTTAAACATTTCTCTGATTTATGCCTAACATTAAATAGACATAGTGCAGCTATCAAAGCAATTACAGCCAAGCAATAAAATGTCATGGACGGTTTATAATAAGGCGCATTTGTGAAAAGAACAGGATGGCCAAAGCCATGCAATTCAAAATTAGTCCAGAAAAAGCATACAGTAAAACCAATTAAAATCAGCCACCAAAACTTATATAAAAATGTGTTAACGTAATCCCTAAGTTGCCAAGCCAATACACCAAAGACACCGTAAATCAGGAACGAAATGAAAATACGATCCAGCAGGTACCAACTTTTTTCGTGTGACCCATGAAAAACATAAAAGTCATAAAACCACAGCCACGCAAAATACAATACAAACGTAATACCAGCAACTGATAAACCTCTCTTTACGTTGTTACCAACATAACGACTAATTCCCCAAAAAAGTGGCATTAAAAGTATAAATTGCAATATCATAGTGTTATACCACAGATGAGGAGCAGCGTTACCGTTGACAAATTGCCAGGAAAACGTACCGAAATTATTAAACATTCTTATTTGCTGGAGCCAGGGCATTCCCAACAAGTAGATCAAAGTCCACCAGATTGTGGGAATAAACAAATTTGACCAGTTTGCTTGCAAATGTTTCTGATATGAAAAACTTCCTGCTATATCGTTAGTACGAATTGTTGTATACAAAATACCAAAGATAAATGCAGGAGCGGTGTACTTAACCAAATTATACATAACGCCAAAAATATCTTGCGTATTATATGGTTGTCCCACTCCCATAATTAAGGACATTATTGGCTGAGACATAACGGCACTGCAAGCAAAAACCTTTAGGTAATCTCCAATGTCAGCTAATTTATATGATTCGAACGAATACTTTTTCATTTTATAATTTAAAAATACTTTTTCTTTTAGGATAAATTTTTAAAAACTTCATAAAGATAGTAATAAATTATATTGTAAAGTTCAAAAACATAATGGCAATTTAACTAATAAATTAATTTGGCCGAAAAACAAATTTATCTTAATGAACAATAATTTTTCCATTTGAGTCAGACAGAAAGATTCGGATAATTTTGCTGATAAAAAATATCTTCATACTTTGCAAAAATGGAAGTTTTAGATGAAAATGCTCGAAAATTATTTGGTTTATATGCAATTGAATCTGATGGTTCAGTAGTTAAGGTAGATAACAATTGCAGAATAAGAGTACTTGGGGCTGAAGTAGGATATTGCTTTTAATAAGTTAGAGTATCTGTAGATAAAATTACAAATATTATTAATCTTTTTTTATTTTTAGAAAAATAAAATTCTCATCTTTCGGCTATTTAAACTTTTTGCGATATTTTAAAGGCGATAGACCCTCGAAACGTTTAAAGGTAGTCGAAAACAAACTTATACTGCTAAACCCAGCATCATACCCGATTTCTTCCACTTTTTTATTAGTAAAAATTAGTTCATGAACTGCCAAATTTACCTTTTCTTTGTTCATATATGCTACTAAGGAAGAATTTTTTTCTTTTTTAAAAAGATGTTGCAAATATGAGGTACTGACATTTGGTTCTTTGGCAATTTCACTAATATTTTTGATAGAAGTTAAGTTAGAAAAAATGTATTTTTGTGCACGATAAACTATGGAAGTTATGTTATTCCTTTTTACTCTGTTAACTCGAGCTACAAAGATTTCACCAATTGCTCTTGAATATTCATAGTAGTTAGATATAACGGTATCTTTTTCAATTTGTTTTATTATTTCGTCGCTGAGCCCGAATGCTTCAGATACGGGAACACCACCTTTAACTGCTGCTCTAGTATATAAGGTAGTTGCAGCAATTGCCATATCCTTAGAATTTCTGAGCTTGTTACCTCCAAATGTACCCAAATTACCATACTTGACAATTTTTTGAAGATATCATTATATTCATCTAAGTTACCCTTACTAACTGCTTTCATTAATTCAGTTTCTATCAGATATCCTTTGTAAGAAGCTTTTTTCTCATTATCCAGTGAAATATTTTCCCCTAGGGAAAAAGTTTCAGTGGATTTTGCTATTATTGGCCACTTATTAAAGACCATGAAATAAAGACATTTCATTGTTTGTGAAAATTTATTCCATCCTAATAGTGGAGCTAGGCGATCATAATTTTTGTTATTGGCAATTGTGAAATTTAAGTTTAAGCCAATAATTGTTAAATCATTTATGTTAAAAAAGCCCATGGCACATTGATTATTAAATAATATTAAATTTAATTTATTACTAGCATTATCCAATTCTTTTAATAAACTTAGTGGAAAGTTTGGAGCTAATGGAGACGTATACTTCCTTATTTGCTTGTAATGATTCTTAAAAACATATAAGTTCAAATCTGTAGCGCGATGAAAGTTATTTAAAATTTTCTCAAGATTTTTAGCTATCATAAAATATTTCCTTTTGCAGCAGAAAACATAAAAAATAAACAGAAAACGTAAAAAAGACTATTGAAATTATACCATAGTTTTCTTGTAAGCGATATCAGAAAGGGGAGATATATATGAAGCTTACAACTATAGAAGTAAATCATATGATTAAACCACTAGGTTTTGATTTTAATAACTCTTTGCATATAGTTGGCTTTTTAGATCAAGGTACTGATCAAAAATTAGAAAGGAAATTGGTTATAAAAAATAATGATGAAACGATTTATCAAACCAACTGGGAATTAGCTAACGACTTAATATATGATATTTCGTTGAGTTTAAAGCCAAGGACCAAATATTATGTAATTATGTCCATTAGAAATAAAAATGAAATAGTAGATAAAGAAACTTGGTTTGAAACGGCTCTTATTAATGAAAATTTAAAAGGAAACTGGATTGGGACGAGCTTTCATAAATTTCATTCAGTGATATTTAGCAAAAAGTTTTCAGTAGAGAAAGCAAATAATGCTAGACTTTATATTTCTGCTTTGGGACTATACGAGGTATATATAGACAATAAAAAAGTAGGTGATGAATATTTAACTCCCGGTTTTACAAATTATTTCCGTAATATTCAAATTCAAACATATGATGTAACTAATTTTTTAAGTAACGGCGACCATGTTATCTCAATTTTAGTTGGTGACGGTTGGTATAAAGGTAAACTGGGCTTAAAAAACCATGGAGGCCAACCTAACAATTATGGTCGAAATCTTCTTGCTATTGCTAATTTGATAATTACTAATAGAAATGGTGAGCAAATAGTTACCACAGATGAAACTTGGAAAGTAATTAAATCACCTATTACTGATTCGGGAATATATTATGGTGAAGATTACGATGATACTATATCACCAAAAGTTTTGGAGTCTGCGCACTTAAACCAAACTACTAAAGGCGTCTTAAATGACAGGTTAAGTTTACCAATCAAAAAGCATGAAGTATTCAAAGTTAAAAAAATTATTCATACACCTAATAATTCCACGGTTTTAGATTTTGGTCAAAACATTGCTGGTTGGGTAGAGTTTAAAAATAATTTGCCTCAAGGGCAAAAAGTAAAATTAGAATTTAGCGAAATTTTGCAAAATAAAGAGTTTTATAGAGCTAATCTTCGATCAGCTAGGGCAGAATTCAGTTACATAAGCAACGGTGAGCCGAAATGGATCAGACCACATTTTACTTATTTTGGTTTTAGATATGTCAAATTGGATAATTTTACAAAAGAAATTAATCCTGACGATTTTAAGGCTTTTGCTTTGTATTCTAACATGGAAGAAACAGGCAATATACAAACATATAATCAAAAAGTAAATAGACTTTTTGAAAATGTTAAATGGGGTCAAAAATCAAATTTTATAGATATACCAACTGATTGCCCTCAGCGTGATGAGCGCTTAGGATGGACAGGAGATGCTGCCATCTTTGCTAAAACGGCTAGTTATAATATGGAAACTTATGCATTTTTCAAAAAATTTGCTAAAGACATAGCGATTGAACAAGATGAGCAGCAGGGAAAAGTTCCACTTTATGTACCAAGAGTTGACACAGATGACGGCGGCAAAGCTGTATGGAGTGATGCAGCGACTATCATCCCCTGGATTTCATATCAGAGAAGTCAAGACAAATCAATTTTAAAACAAAACTTTTTAAAAATGAAATCCTGGGTAGATTGGGTTCACAAGAGGGCCAAAAAAGAAGGTAATGAGTTTTTGTGGTTAGGTGACGATCAATTAGGCGATTGGCTAGCACTAGATACAGAAGATATTATGAAACTCAAAGGTAAAACTGCAGATGATTTGATTGCCTGTGCTTTTTATTACTATTCTTCTTTCATTGTAAAAAATGCAGCTAAAGTGCTTAATTTTAAAAAAGAAGAAAAGAAATATAGTCAACTAGCAAATTCAATCAAGACGGCCTTTATAAAACATTTTTATACAGCAGATGGACTAACAGTTGCGGATACACAAACGGGTTTAGCTCTTTGCTTAAAATTTCATTTGTATCCCGAAAATGCCAAACAGAAGGTCATTGATCTATTGGTTGAGAAAATAGAAAAAAAGCAAAATCATTTAGATACTGGATTTGTGGGGACACCAATTTTGTTGCCAGCCTTATCTGAAAACAATCAGAAAAATCTGGCTTTAAGTATATTTTTGCAAACAGATTACCCAAGTTGGTTATTTGAAGTTGATCACGGAGCTACAACAATTTGGGAACGATGGAATTCTCTCGATGATCAAGGGAAAATAGCTGAAAATGGTATGAATTCATTAAATCACTATTCTAATGGTTCAGTAATGGCGTGGGCATATGAATACTTACTTGGACTAAAACAATCTGGAAACAATGTTGAGTTTGATCCAGCAATATCAACAAAATTCCATACAGTATCTGGTCAGATAAAATTGCCAACTGGATTAGTAAAAGTAAATTGGGAAATTAAAGATGCATATCATGTTGCTTTTAACGTTCATATTCCCTACGGCAGTGAAATGATGCTGAAATTCTCAAATGTTAAAGAGCTTATAGTAAATGACAAACATGCTCAATATACTTTGTCATCTGGAGAATATCATATCTATTTAACTGTTAAGGAACCTATTGTTGATTTTTTTGATATACATACCCCTATTGGTGAATTTTTAGAAAATAAGAACTTAACTAGCAAAATAAGTAAATTGGTACCATTTTGGGATTTCTTGACATTACCAGGAAATATGAAAAACTTTGCGAAATATTCCCTTTATCAATTAAGTAAAGAGATGAAGGGTATTGGGTTTAGACCATTTAATGAACAAGAAGTTGAAAAAATCAATGACTTATTTAAACAAACAGCGATCTTAGGAGTCAAAAATGATTAAAAAGAATTTCGGTTTAAAATTAGCAATCTTATTGTTAAATATTTTTGTTGTTTCATCGGGAGCAACTGCTGCAACTATACCCTTAATGATTAAATCTTTCTCAAATGTTAATCCAACTCTTGTTGAATTAACCATGACGGTTTCATCACTTGGAATAATTGTTTTCACACCTATCAGTAATATTTTAGCTGACAAAATTGGAATTAAGAGCACAATAGTTTTAGGCTTATTTATAATTTTTCTTAGTGGCATAGTACCTGCACTTAGTAATAATTTTGGGTTAATTTTTACGTCAAGAATTGGAATCGGAATTGGAACAGGACTATTAGCATCGTATTCTCAATCTTTAATCATTTCTCTTTTCAGCGGCAAAGAGCAACAGCAACTTCTTGGTTGGTCAAGTGTAGTTCAAGGATTAGGGATGTTTTTAATGACTTTTTTGCTGGTGTGCTGCTAAATTATGGTTGGCACATGGCCTATTGGGTTAATGCAGTTGCTCTGCCAGTCTTGTTCTTGTTTTTTGCTTATATACCTAAGAATTTAAAAATTGATCAAGAGAACAATAAGTCTGAAAAACCTAAAAACAATAGTCGTAAAATAAATGGGAAAATTTGGCTCTTAGCTCTCTTTATATTCTTGTTTAATTCTATCTTTGCTTTTGTTTCAATTAAGTTTGCAACTCTGGTAATTGAAAAAGGGTATGGCACAGCTCAAGATGCAAGCACATTATTGGGAATAATGTCTTTTGCAATGGCAGCAGGTGGATTTATCTATATGGCTTTACCGCAAGCTATTAAAAACTTTTCTTTGTCTACTTCTATCGGATGTGGTCTATTAGCATTTTTTATATTTAGTGTTTCTAATACCTTATTGGTTAGTAGTATAGGCGTTATTCTGGTAGGAATTTCAGTTTCGATGACAATGGTTTCGACAATGTCAAGCGTAGGTGCTTTTACTTCACCCACTCAAGTACCATTTTCTACATCAGTGGTCATAACAATTGCTAATATTGGTACATTAATTGCTCCATATACCGCCCAAGGCTTTGGAGCACTATTTAAAAATAATAGTGCTGAATTTACTTTCATTTGTGGAACTGTAATTTTTGGATTATTGTTAATATTTGTACTGTGGATTGGATTTAACTATAAAAAATTAGTTTATCATTCAAATAAATAGGGAGTAAAAATGATTAGTGAACAAGCAAAAAATGCGATTGATTTTTCAAGAAATAATATTAAGCCTAGTCAAAATGAACCGCTAACACCAGAAGTTGTAAGAGCAGCAAGACCAAATGCGGATATAGGGAATCAATACAAAATACCTGACGATGTAAAAGTTAAGAAAGTTAATGAAGAATATGTAAAAGGCGAATTTTATTTGATTCAAAATGCGCAAAACAAAAATAATGTTATTATGTTTCTTCACGGTGGTGCCTATGCTACAGGTACAGTTTTTTCAAGGAGAAAACTTGCAATTAGTTTGGGTAAAAGCAGTAAAACAGATGTTTTTTCAGTAGATTACCGACAGTATCCAGAAGGAAAACATCCAGATGCTCAAATAGATGTATACAATGCTTATATTTATTTAAAAGATAAATATGATAAAATTTTGGTGTTTGGTGAATCAGCTGGAGCTACACTAGCTCTTACACTCACCATTCAATTGCGAAATGAACATAAAAATTTGCCTGAAAAAATTTCAGTATTTTCACCGATTATTAGTCAGCTTAATATTTTTTCATCTGAATATTATAGAAATGAACGAGATCCTATGCTTATTGGTGCAACTGCTCCCGTTCCATACTTTGATAATCCCGAAAAGGAAGATCCTTTAACCTCACCAATATATGACGACTTCCATGACTTTCCTCCAATTTTAATTAATTGTGGCAGTGAGGAAGTAAAATACGATAACTCAGCAATACTAAATTTCTTATGTCAAAAAGCTGGAGTTGATGTACAGTGGCATGTTTGGCAAGATCTTTTTCATGTTTTTGTTTTATTTGATTGTCCAGAAACCAAATTAGCAATAAAGCAAATAGGTGATTTTTTTAATTCGCATGTCAAATAGTTGTTTAAGGTGAGTATTTGAGATAATGTATTAAAGTTGTTTGCAGTATTGTCGTGATTTATATGGAAGAGATTTATGAAAAATTATTTGAGCATTGATATTGGCGGAACTGAAATTAAATTTGCTAAATTAGATTCTGCAGGAAATATAATTGAAAAAGATAAAATTGCTACTGATCAAGATAAAGCAATTTTTTTAGAGAGTATTGATGGAATTGTCAATCGCTATATTTCAGATATCAAGGGCATCGGCTTTTGTGCTCCTGGTAAAATTGAAAATACTAAAATAAGATTTGGCGGTGCCTTACCATTTTTAGATGGCATTGACTTTGCCGAAATATATGGAAGAAAATATCACATATCGGTTGCTGTTATTAATGACGGTAAAGCCAGTGTCCTAGCTGAAAACTGGTTGGGAAGTCTAAAAGGCGAACAAAATTGTGCCGCTATAACTTTGGGAACAGGAGTTGGCGGTGGCATAATTATTGATGGTCACTTATTAAGAGGAACGCATTATCAGGCAGGCGAATTAAGTTTTATGATTAATGATTTATCTCATCCAGATAAAATGCAGGGCTCTTTGGGTAATATTGGCTCTGCTGTCAATTTCATTAAAAAGGTAAACCACAAACTTAATTATCCTAAAGAAAATGATGGTCTTCATGCTTTTGCGGCAATTAAAGAGAAATCTCCTGATGCGTTAAATATATTTGAGCACTACTGCCTTATTATAGCTGGCTTAATTCTCAATATCCAAACCGTAGTAGATGTTGATAAAATTGCTATTGGTGGTGGTATCAGTGCCCAACCAATTTTAATAAGTGGTATTAATAAAGAATATGACAAATTGGTACAGGAAAAGAACCCTATCATAGGAAATACTTTAACTAAGCCTGCCATTGTTTCTGCCCATTTTAGGAATGATTCAAATTTATATGGGTCACTTTACAATTTACTGCTGCAAATTAATAGAGAAAATAAATATTAATTAGATATGAAAATCTCGAAGTAGATAACTTTGAGATTTTTTGCTTTCTCCTGTTACTTTTTTGCCAAAGAATTTTTTTAAGAAATCCCTCTCTTTTATTTCTGAGTCCACATTTGCACTTTTTATATGGTAGAATAACTAAAGTTAATAGAGGAGGCTGTCATGACTAAAGTTAAGTATAAACGTATAGTTTTAAAAATTTCTGGTGAAGCTCTTGCTGGTGATGAAGGAACTGGAATTAATCCCACAGTCATTAGTCATTTAGCAAAAGAAATCAAATCAGTTCATGATCTCGGTGTTGATATTGGTATTGTCGTTGGTGGCGGTAACATGTGGCGTGGTGAAACTGGTGCAAAACTAGGAATGGAGCGTTCACAAGCTGATTATATGGGTATGCTTGCTACAATAATGAATGGTTTAGCTCTTCAAGATGGCTTGGAACATGTAGGTGTACCTACTAGACTACAAACATCTATTGAAATGAGGCAAATAGCAGAACCCTATATTAGAAGAAAAGCAATTCGTCATTTAGAAAAAGGGCGAGTAGTAATTATGGGTGGTGGTACTGGTAATCCTTACTTTTCGACTGATACCACTGCTGCACTAAGAGCTGCTGAAATAGGCGCAGATGTTATTCTGATGGCTAAAAATGGAGTTGACGGAGTTTACTCCGCTGATCCGAAAGTTGATCCCAATGCTAAAAAATATACTGCACTTTCTCAGTTAGATCTTATTTCCAAAAACTTAAAAGTCATGGACAGAACGGCAAGTTCACTTTCAATGGACACGAACATTCCTCTAATTGTATTCAACGTTAATACTGAAGGTAATATTAAAAAAGTTGTTTTAGGTGAAAATATTGGAACAGTAATCGGAGGGGAAAATAATGAATAATGATGCAATTAAAAAAGCACAAGATAATATGAATAAATCAATTACCGTTTTTGAAAAAAGCTTGGGCTCTATTCGTGCTGGTGTTGCTAATGCAGCTTTACTTGAAGGTGTAAAAGTTGATTATTATGGTGCCCCGACACCATTAACGCAAATGTCTAGTATCACTATTCCTGAGCCGCGGGTATTATTAATCACTCCCTATGACAAAAGCAGTCTTGATAATATTGAACATGCTCTTTTGGCTTCAAACCTGGGCTTAACGCCTGCAAACGATGGTAAGGTGATTCGTTTAGTGATCCCGCAACTTACTGGTGAAAGACGACAAGAAATTGCCAAAGAAGTCAACAAGATGGCTGAAGAGAGTAAGATTGCCATTAGGAATGTTCGTCGTGATGCTATGAACAGTCTAAAAAAACAACAGAAAGACGATGAAATCACGGAGGACGAGCAACGCAATTTAGAAAAGAAAGTGCAGAAAGTTACAGACGATGCTACTAAAAAAATCGACAAAATTGCGGAAGAAAAGCGTAAAGAAATTACACAAGGCTAATTAAATGGCAAGTAAAAAAAATCAATTAAACCATTTAGCTATTATAATGGATGGTAATGGTCGTTGGGCAACCAAGCAAGGTAAACCGCGAATTGCAGGCCATTACGAAGGCATGAATAATGTCGAAAGAATTACTTTGGCAGCCGACCAGCTTGGCATAAAAGTCTTATCGCTATATGCATTTTCTACAGAAAACTGGGCCAGACCTAAGGAGGAAGTAGCATATTTGATGAACTTGCCAGTCCGTTTTTTTGATAAATTTATGCCTACCCTGATGAAGGAAAATGTCAAAGTGAATATTATGGGCTACTTGGATGAGCTGCCGCCTAAGACTTATGATGTTGTCCAAAGAGCAATGGCGGAAACTGCCACAAATAGCGGCTTAATTTTGAACTTTGCTTTTAATTATGGCTCAAGAAGAGAGATTACGACTGCAGTAAAAGAACTTGCTACGCTCGTTGAAACAAATGCGATAACCAGCGAAGAAATTGATGAGGAAATGATTTCCCACAGATTGATGACTGCGAGTTTTGGCGAATATAGCGATCCTGATTTATTAATTAGAACATCTGGTGAACAAAGGATTTCTAATTTTATGCTTTGGCAGTTAGCTTATTCAGAACTTGCTTTTAGTGAAAAAAATTGGCCAGATTTTACTAAAACTGATTTAGAAAAATTTGTTAAAGATTTTCAGAATCGTCATCGTCGTTTCGGCAAACTTGATGAATCGGATAGTTAGGTATTTATATGAAACAACGTATAATAACAGCAGTAATTGCTTTAATTTTATTTATTCCTATTGTAATTATGGGTGGGCTCTGGATGGAGTGGCTCACCGTCATCTTTGCAGCCATAGGTATTAGCGAATTCTTTTTAATGAAAAAGCAAATTCTGGTTTCAGTCAATTTTTTATTGGCGTTACTAGCTACTATCACTTGGGCTGTACCGGATAATTTTATCCAGTCAATGCCATTTCACTGGACGAAATATGGTATTTATTTTGCCCTTATCATGCTAATGCTTACTTGGACTGTTTTAACTAAAAATAAAACTACTTTTGACGATGTAGCCGTTTACACTTTAGGTTCTTTATATGTGGGCACAGGCTTTCATTATATGGCAAGTGTCAGAAATGCAAACAACGGTCTTGCACTTCTTTGCTACGTTTTTGTAGTTGTATGGCTAACTGATACGGGAGCATATATGATTGGTCGAAAAATCGGTAAGCATAAGTTATGGCCTGTGATAAGCCCTAATAAAACTTGGGAAGGATCAATTGGGGGTACACTTTGTGCAGTTGTTTGTGCTGCAATTTATGTTTATTTTGTCAACTTAAACCATTCACAAGTTGAAATGATTATTTTTGCCTTTGTGCTATCTATTGTTGGCCAAATGGGCGACCTCGTTGAATCAGCTTATAAGAGATACTATGGGGTTAAGGATTCGGGCAAAATATTACCTGGCCATGGTGGAATTTTAGATCGTTTTGACAGTATGCTCTTTGTTTTGCCTGTATTTGCTGCTTTAATGGGAATCATACACTAGGAGAATTCTTGTGAAAGGTATACTAATCTTTTTAGTTGTATTTGGAATATTGGTTTTTGTCCATGAATTTGGGCATTTTATTGTTGCAAAAAATTGCGGCATTTTAGTGCGTGAATTTTCGATTGGAATGGGACCAAAGCTTTTCCAAGTTCGACGCAATCCTACAACTTATACCATTAGATGGCTGCCTTTAGGTGGTTATGTTCGTTTGGCAAGTAAAGATGATGAAACTACGTTAGCTCCTGGTATGAGAGTAGTTTTGCAACTCAATCAGCAAAACGAAGTAGCCCGAATTGATGCCTCTGAGTCGGATGTCCCGATTGAAGGAATTCCAGTGCAGATCACTAAGTTTGACCTAGTTGATAAACTCTTTATTTCAGGTTATAAAAATGGAGAGGAAGAACAACTAATAACATATCATGTTAATCATGATGCCACTATCATTGATCAATCAAATACTGAACTGATCATTGCTCCTCGCGACACGCAGTTTCAAGAAGCAAATGTCTGGCAAAAATTAGCAACTAACATTGCTGGCCCTTTAATGAATATTATTTTAGGTTTTGCTGTTTTTTTGATTTGGACTTTTACCGTTCCAGGACCAGCTACTACGGAAGTGGCAAAAGTGGCACCAAATTCCCCGGCTGCTAGTGCAAAACTTGAGCCTGGTTCAAAAATAACGGCTGTTAATGGTCATAAAATAACCTCTTTTGAACAAATATCTGAAGAAATTTATCAAAGCAAAGGCAAAAAGATTAATATTGCGGTAGATAAAGAAAATCACCAAAAAGTGATAAGTGTTCAACCAAAAGTCGTTAAGGTGCAGGGGCAAAATGTTTATCAAATTGGAATTAGAGCAAAAAGCGATGATAGTTTTAATGCTAAGTTTAAGCGTGGCTGGGATACAGCCGTTTCAACTACGGGAATGATTTTTAATGCAGTTGGTGGCTTATTCCGTCATTTCAGCTTAAATAAACTTTCCGGTCCTGTTGGAATTTATTCTCAGACATCACAGGTTTCTAAAATGGGCTTCACATATATTTTGGCTTTTTTGGCAATGATTTCTATTAACTTAGGTATTGTCAATCTAATACCAATTCCTGGCTTAGATGGTGGTAAATTTTTACTAAATATTGTTGAAATAATTCGTGGTAAACCAATATCAGAAAATCATGAGGCTATAGTGGAATTAATCGGTTTCGGTTTATTGTTAGTTTTAATTATTGCCGTAACGGGCAATGATATCTACCGTTACTTTATTAAATAAAAACAATTTGGGAGAGAGAATTAATGCGTCAATCTAAATTATTTATGCCGACTTTAAAAGAGGCACCGGCTGATGCTGCTGCTGAAAGTCATAAATTGATGTTGCGAGGTGGATATGTTCGCCAAGTAACAGCAGGAGTTTATGCATATTTGCCCTTAGGATATCGCGTCTTAAGCAAAGCCGAAAAAATAATGCGTGAAGAAATGGCAAAAATTAACGTGCCGGAAATGGCAATGCCAGATCTTTTACCTGCGACATTATGGGAAGAATCGGGCAGATGGCAAAAATATGGTCCTGAAATGTTTAAACTGAAGGACAGACACGGTCGCCAAAGCTTGCTGGGTCCGACTCATGAAGAAACCTTTACAGATATTGTCGCTAAAAATTTAAAGAGCTATAAACAAATGCCGATCGCTCTTTTCCAAATTCAATCAAAGTTTAGGGACGAAAATAGACCTCGTTTTGGCTTATTAAGGTCTCGTGAATTTATAATGCTTGATGCCTATAGCTTTGCTGCCACTAAAGAGCAACTTGATCAGCAGTTTGAAGATGAAAAGAAAGCTTTTACGGCCGCTTATCATCGGTGTGGTTTAAAGGTTACCCCGGTAATTGCTGATTCTGGTACTATGGGCGGTAAAAATTCGACAGAATTCCAAGCTCCTGCAGCAATTGGTGAAGATACTATTGCCACAAATGAAACTGGAACATATTCAGCTAACTTAGAAATGGCTTCAAGTGTCGATACTTTCAAGCAAGAAGAAGAACCATTAAAGCAAGTTGAAGAAGTTGCAACTCCAGGTAAAGAAAGTATTTCTGATCTTGTTCAGTTCCTGCAAGTACCAGCTACACGAATAGTTAAAAGTATTCTTTACATCGCTAATGAAAAAGAAAATGTGATAGTTTTAATTCGTGGCGACAAGCAGATCAACGAAGTAAAATTAAAGCATCTGTTAGATGTAGATTCACTTAGAGTAGCTACTGATGATGAACTAGAGCAGATTACTGGTGTCACCAAGGGTAGCGTCGGACCAATTGATGCTGGCTGGGCAGATCAAGTTGTTGCAGATAACACGGTAAAGGACCTGTATAATGTCATTGTTGGTGCTAATAAAACTGGTTTTCAATTTAAAAATGTGAATTTGAAGCGTGATATTAATCCTGATAAATTTGGAGATATCAGAGTAGCCAATGAAGGTGAACCAGATCCGGTCGATCATTTACCTTTAAAATTCACTACTTCTATTGAAGTTGGTCATATTTTCAAACTGGGAACATATTATACCAAGACTATGGGTGCAAACTTTTTAGATCAGAATGGTAAAGCCCAGCCAGTTATAATGGGTTCATATGGCATTGGTGTTACCAGAGTATTATCCGCAGTCATTGAACAACATTTAACTAAAAATGGTGTAGCCTGGCCAAAAGAGATTGCACCTTTTAGTCTTCATATCGTTCAAATGAAAATGAAAGATAATGATCAATCTGCTCTGGCTCAAAAACTTGAAGAAAAATACAGTGCTAAGTATGATGTATTATATGATGATCGTAATGAACGTGCTGGCGTGAAGTTTGCGGATGCTGATTTACTAGGCGCTCCAGTTAGGATAACAGTCGGTAAAAAAGCAGCTGAAGGTGTAGTTGAAGTCAAAAGACCTGCTGACGAAAAAGCTACTGAAATGACACTGTCTGAATTAGATGATTTTGTTAATAAAGAGTTAGGATAATTTTCGTGACTGATAAAAATAAATTATTTTTAAGGTTATTGCAGCAAATAAAGTTTCCGCAAGAATTTGCAGATAATAAGTTGTTGCAAAAAGGCGAAATTGAGAACGTGGATGTTTACGCTAGAGAACACAGGTGGGATATCCACGTTCTTTTTACTACACCGTTAAAATTTGAAACTTTTGATGCACTAAATAAGGCAATAACCGCTAATTTTTCTTCTTTTGTAAATACTCGTTTATATATTCGTTCCCAGGATGGAGCGGATGACTACTTAACCGATTATTGGCACTATGCTGTCCAGAATTCTCAGGCTTTACAGCCGGTAGCTCGAGAATTTATTTCCAGCCATAAACCTAAAAAGGAAGATGGACGCTGGATTATTCCCGTAGATAATTTGGTTGTTGATGGGTTGCTTGAACAAAAGATGCTTGATGAGCTAGCTGAAGAAATGAGAAATTATGGTTTCTTTAATTTGAAGTTTGTGACTGAAATCGATGATGAAAATTCTCTCAATAATTTAGCCAGTCTTCAAGAATTGCAGGAACAGCATGAGCAAAATATGCAGGAAGAATATGATGCTGCTCCAACACAAGAAAAAGTCAAAGCTTCAAGTTATCCTACTAAAAAAAGTCGTTATGGCAACCGTAAGCTTGATGAGAATCTGCCTATAACACAAATAAAAGATGTTATCGATGGTAGTAGAAATGTTGTAATTGAAGGGAATATTTTTAATATTTCTAGTAGGGAGCTAAAAACAGGTTCAATTATATTTACTGGTGAAATAACAGACTATACTGATTCCATCTCATTTAAAAAATTTGTTTCTGATAAAGATCAAATTCAAGGTATGAAAGACATAAAGCCTGGAACATGGGCAAAAATGCAGGGATCAGCTTCTCAGGACCAATGGAGTCATGATACAGTTTTTAACATTTCTGCTTTGGAAATTATTGAGCATGTTGGGCGAACGGAAAAGTATCAAGGTGATGAAAAAAGAGTAGAATTACATCTGCACACAAATATGAGTCAGCTTGATGCAACTAATACGGCAACAGACTTTGTCAAAACAGCCAAAAAGTTTGGCCAAAAAGCAATCGCTATTACCGATCATGCCGATGTTCAAGCCTTTCCAGAAGCATATAATGCTGGTAAAAAGAATGGCGTCAAAATTATTTATGGTCTTGAAGCTAATATGATTGATGATCATGCTCTACTTGTTCTTAATCCTGCATCAATGACTTATAAAGATCGTGAATTTGTCATTTTTGACGTTGAAACAACTGGTCTTTCTTCTGTTTATGATACAATCATTGAAATTGGCGCTGTTAAGATGAAAAATGGTGAAGTTCTTGAAAGATTTGACAAATTTATCAATCCCCACCATCCGCTAAGCGAACAGACAATCAACTTAACTTCAATTACCGATGAAATGGTTGGGGCTGCTGATGACGAAGCTATAGTAATTAAGCAATTTCAAGATTTTTATGGCGATCGACCACTTTGCGGCCATAATGTGCAATTTGACGTTGGATTTGTCAATGCTGCACTGAGACGGGCAGACCTCAGTGAAATAACTCAACCGGTAGTGGATACACTTGAAGTATCGCGCTTGCTCCACCCAGAGCAATCAAGACATACGCTTGATTCATTGGCTAAAAAATATAATGTAGTCTTAGAGCATCATCATAGAGCCAATCAGGATGCTGAGGCTACAGGCTATTTAATGTTCAAGCTTTTGGAAGCTTTTACCAAAAAGTATCATGAAGATGATTTGGGTAAGATGAACGAATATGCTGCTCAAGGTCAAGTGTTTAAGAGAGCACGACCGCAACATATGACTATCTTAGCTAAAAATCAGACTGGTCTTAAAAACATGTATAGGTTGGTTTCAATCGCAAGTACGAAAGATTTTTATCGGATACCAAGAACACCAAAGTCTGATTTGGTAAAAAATCATGAAGGCCTGCTATTCGGTTCAGGTTGTTCTGACGGCGATGTTTTTGTCGCAATGATGCAGAAGGGCTACGATGAGGCTCGTAAAAAAGCCCGCTTTTATGATTATCTTGAAATTCAACCTCCTGCAAATTATTCCATTATGATTGAAGATCATTTGATTGCCGACGAAGCAGAACTTGAAGAAATTCTGACTAACATTTATAAATTGGGTAAAGAATTAAATAAACCGGTAGTAGCTACTGGAGACGCGCATTACATTGAAGAACACGATGCTATCTACCGTACAATTTTAATTTCGGCACAACGCAGCAATCCTGATAGAAACAAAAAGCAGCCTGATATGCACTTTTACACTACTCAGGAAATGCTGAATGCGTTTAACTTTTTAGGTGAAGATGTTGCAAAGGAAATAGTCATTACCAATCCTAATAAAATAGCTGAATCAATTGACGAAATTTCACCTATTAAAGATGGACTTTATCCCCCTCACATTGATAATGCAGAAGAAGAAATGAAACGGTTGACATATGACAAGGCTCATGAGCTATATGGAGACCCCTTACCTAAGATAGTTCAAGACAGACTTGACATGGAACTTAACTCGATCATTTCAAATGGTTATGCAGTTATTTACTTGATTTCACAAAGATTGGTGGCTAAATCTAATAAAGACGGTTATTTGGTTGGCTCACGGGGTTCTGTTGGTTCCAGTCTTGTTGCTACAATGTCTGGAATCACTGAAGTCAATCCTCTGGCACCACACTATCGTTGCCCGAAATGTAAATACTCGCAATTCTTTGAAAATGGTGAATATGGTTCAGGTTATGACCTGCCTGATAAAAAGTGTCCCAAATGTGGCGCAGATCTAGTTAAAGACGGGCAGGATATTCCATTTGCTACATTTTTAGGTTTCCATGGTGACAAAGTTCCAGATATCGATTTGAATTTCTCTGGTGACTATCAACCAGTGGCTCATAACTTTATTCGTGTAATGTTTGGACCTGATAATTCCTACCGCGCCGGTACAATTGCCACAGTGGCAGATAAAACAGCCTATGGCTATGCTAAACACTATGATGAAGAAAAAGAATTAAATTTGCGCGGAGCAGAACTAGATCGTCTTGCGGCTGGAGTCAGCGGTGTTAAGCGAACTACTGGTCAGCACCCGGCAGGAATAGTTGTGGTTCCAGATGATATGGATATTTATGACTTTACTCCGGTACAATATCCAGCTGATGATGTTAATGCTGCCTGGTTAACGACTCATTTTGACTTTCATTCAATTCATGATAATATCTTAAAATTTGATATTTTAGGACATGATGATCCAACGATGATTAGGATGTTGCAGGATCTTTCAGGCATTGATCCCCTAACAATCCCACCTGATGATCCTGGAGTGATGTCATTATTTTCAAGCCCTAAAATATTAGGTGTGACTCCTGAACAAATTCAATCAGAAACAGGTACCTTAGGGGTACCGGAATTTGGTACTAAATTTGTTAGAGGGATGCTTGAAGAGACCAAGCCAACTACTTTTTCTGAATTGTTGCAAATTTCAGGTTTATCACATGGTACTGATGTCTGGCTAGGAAATGCCGAGGAACTGGTTAATAATGGTACTTGCAAGTTAAAAGATGTTATTGGTTGTCGTGACAATATCATGATGGACTTAATCCACTGGGGTGTTAAACCTGAAGTAGCCTTTTCAACAATGGAATCTGTGCGTCATGGCCGTGGAATTAGTGATGAAGATATGGCTGTTTTAAAGAAAAATGATAAGATACCTGACTGGTATATTCCGTCTTGTCTCAAAATTAAATATATGTTTCCTAAAGCCCATGCTACAGCCTATATCCTTATGGCTCTTAGAATTGCCTGGTTCAAAGTTTATTATCCTGAGATTTACTATACTGCTTATTTTTCAGTCCGTGCCGACTTATTTGATTTGGTAGCTATGAGCCATGGTAAGAATACGGTCAAAAAGGCAATGGCCGATATTCAGAATCAGGGAAACGATGCATCGGCAAAGGATAAGAGTTTATTAACAGTTCTTGAAATTGCTAATGAATGTTTAGAACGTGGAATTAAAATTAAAATGGTCGATATCAATGAGTCAGAAGCGACCAATTTTAAAATAATAGATAAGCATACTATTTTAGCACCGTTTAATGCCGTCCCGGGACTAGGCAATAATGCCGCTAAGCAAATAGTAGCTGCTAGAACTGAGCAAAAGTTCTTGTCAAAAGAAGATTTGGCTAATCGGGGCAAAGTATCTCAGACAATCATGGATTATTTGGAAGATAACGAAGTCCTAGCTGGTATGCCAGAACAAAATCAACTTTCACTCTTTTAAAATTTTGCAGTATTAATATAAATGTGCTATACTTTTTAAAGAAGTTCGAATAAATGATTCGGAGTGGGCAAATTTGCTCACTCTTTTTATTACGGAGGAAAGTACTTGGCGAAAGTTAAAGATTCTGTTATCGAAGAGATCAAACCAATTATTGCTGAACGAAACGATGAGTTTGTCGATATGGAATATGTTAGAGAAAAGGGTCAGAACTATTTAAGAATATACGTTGATCGTGAAAATGGTATTGATATGGATGAAATTGCGGGGTTAAGTGAACTATTATCTACGAAACTTGATCAGTTGCAACCTGATCCATTTCCAGATCCATATATTTTAGAAGTTTCTTCGCCTGGTATCGAGAGACCATTAAAAAATGCTTCTGACTGGCAAAAGGCTTTAAATGACTATGTACATGTTAGCCTTTATCAAAAAGTTGAAGGCGAAAAGGAATATGAGGGAACTCTAAAATCTTATGATGATAACGAAATCAAGCTTGAAATAAAAGTAAAAACAAGAAAAAAGGTTTTATCACTTCCCCGTAAATTAATTGCAAATATTCGTTTTGCAATTGAGTTTTAGAAAGGTTGATTAAAAAATTATGTCTAAAGAAATGCTTGAAGCGTTTGCTACTTTGGAAAAAACTAAAGGTATAAAACAAGATGTAATTGTTGAAGCAATAGAAGCGGCACTGGTTGCGGCATATAAGAAGAATTATAACCAAGCAACTAACGTCATAGTTGAATTTGACGAGCGTAGAGGGGACTTCAAATTAATGACTGAAAAAACTGTCGTTGAGGAAGTTCATGATGAACGCCTGGAAATCAGTTTAAAAGATGCTTTGACAATTAACCGGGCTTATGAACTTGGTGATAAAATTCGGTTTGAGGTTGCACCCAAGAACTTTGGTCGTATTGCTGCTCAAACTGCTAAACAGGTTATTATGCAACATTTACGCGAAGCTGAAAGAAACCATATTATTGATGAATATTCGCAATATGAAGATGAATTGATAACCGGCACAGTTGAAAGACGTGATAATCGCTTTGTTTATGTTAAAATTGGTAATGTTGAAGCAGTAATGCCTCGCAATGATCAAATGCAAGGTGAAACTTATAATCCACAAGATCAGATTCGGGTTTTAGTGACTCATGTTGGCTCAGATTCAAAGGGAGCCCAAATTACGGTTTCACGCACTGCACCTGATATGGTAAAAAGGTTATTTGAACAGGAAGTACCTGAAATTTACGACGGAACGGTAGAAGTTGTTTCAATTGCGCGTGAAGCAGGAGACAGAACCAAAATTGCTGTGAAATCGAATGATCCTAACATTGATCCGGTTGGTACTTGCGTTGGTCAAAGAGGTGCCAGAGTGCAAAATGTAGTCAACGAACTTGACGGAGAAAATATAGATGTAGTTAAATACGAAGAAGATCCGTCAGATTATATAGCTAATGCTTTAAATCCTGCAGAGGTTATTGCCGTGCAATTTGGAGATGAAGATGATGAAAAAAGTGCTTTAGTAATAGTTCCTGATTACCAATTATCACTGGCAATTGGGAAAAAGGGACAAAATGTTCGTTTGGCTGCACGGTTAACAGGTTATAAAATAGATATCAGACCAGAATCAGAAGTAGAATTTGTTGATGAAAGCAGTGATCAAGCTGAAAAGGAAAATAAAGAGGCTGAATCTGACACTTTCGTAGCAGGTGATGCAAATTCTGCAAGTGATGTAACAGATAATTCTGCTGAAAAAGAAGAACCTGCATCTGAAGAGACCAAAACAGAAGATGGACTTCCAGATGAAGTTACTAACGGTGAAACGGTAGATACTACTGGAGAATAATGCAAGGAGTGAAACTTTTTGAAAAAAAGAAAGATTCCAATGCGAAAAGACTTGTTAACTAATACTATGCAGCCCAAAAAAGAATTGGTCAGAATTGTGGTTGACAAAGAAAAAAATATCGCAGTTGATCCTACTGGAAAGAAACCTGGTAGAGGAGCATATGTCTCACTTGATCCAAGTCAGATTAAAAACGCTCAGAAAAAGGGACTGATTGAGCGCAGCTTAGGAACAAAAGTACCTGAAGAGTTTTACCAAGAGCTTTATTCATATGTTGACCATCAAAAGGCAAGAAAAGAATTGTTTGGTGATAAATAGGTTTGCAAATTAGACAAAAAGCATTAAATTTAATAGGACTAAGCCAAAAGGCAGGTAAACTGGTTTCAGGATTTGAAATTGTGTCAATGGGCGTAAAGGCTAAAAAAGTTAAGCTAATTATTTTAGCTCATGACACACAGGCAGATACCACCGCAAAGATTAGCAAAATTGGAAAGCAAAATAACGTACCTGTGATTACAGAATTCAATAGCAGTGAAATTTCCCAAGCTATTGGTAAAAAGCGTAAAGTTTTGGGAATTACTGATGCTGGTTTTGGCAAAGCAATGTTACAAAAAATCAAAGAAGGAGTGTGATTTGATGACTAAAACAAGAATTTATGAATTGGCGAAAGAATTAGGCATCGATAATAAAACTGTGGTCAATAAAGCAAAGGACCTGGGGTTTGATGTAAAAAATCATATGTCATCACTTGAAGATACACAAGTAGAGCAAATAAAGGGTAGTTTCCGCAGCAGCTCCGCTCCCGCCAAAAAGCAAGAAAGACCAGCGAAAAAGAGTAGTAAAATCAAAATTTCTGTTACTTCAATTCGAAAGAATGAAAAAAAGCATGATGAAACTAAGAATAGTAAAAGTAATAGAAAAAATAATAACTTTCACAAATCAAATAATAGATCAAGACAAGGTCAAGATCGCACTAGACAACATTCCAATTTGAGTCAAAAAACTTCTAAACCAGTAGCTCAAGATTTATTAAAGCAATTAAAGCAAAAACAGCGAGTGGAAGAGAAAAAATTAAATCGGCAAACGGAAAGAGCACAAAAGTCTTATAAAGAAAATCAGACTAAAATTAAACCAGCGTCTGATGAAACTAATAAGTCTGTTTCTAAGACAGAAAATAAAGTAGTTAAAACTGAAACTACAGCTCCTAAAGTGACTGGACCTAAAATTCTTAAACCTTCACCAGCCAGGTTTAAGAATAATCAAAAGTCTACGCCTGTTCGCCAGCCTAAAATTTTAGATACTGCTGCTCCTGAACCCGAAAAAGAAGAAAAACGTCGTGGCAACGGTCATGGTCGTAACTCTGGCAAGCCAGGCAGAAAAGGTAAAAATCAAACCTATGGTGCAAATAATTATTCGAAGCATCAAGAAAAGCGTAAACGTAAAAATAAGAAGAAGCAGTTTGAACAAGTACCTAAAAAGCAGCCAACGCAAAGAAAAGAGCGGCCATTGCCAGATACTCTGGTTTACGAAGTGGGTATGAATGCTCAAGACTTAGGAAAAATTCTGCACCGCGAGCCAGCGGAAATAGTTAAAAAATTATTTATGCTGGGTGTCATGACTAATCAAAATCAATCCCTTGATAAAGATGAAATAGAATTAGTGGCGGCTGAATATAATATTAATGCTCAAGAAAAGGTTCATGAGGATATATCTGACATTGATAATCTTTATGACAAGAGAATGAAAGCCTCTTTGAACTCTAAGCATTTAATTAAGCGTCCACCAGTAGTTACCATTATGGGACATGTTGACCATGGTAAAACTACTTTGCTTGACCGCTTACGTCACACTCATGTTTCGGCTCATGAAGCTGGAGGAATTACGCAAAAAATTGGTGCTTACCAGGTAAGGGTTGATAATCAGCCAATTACTTTCTTGGATACACCAGGACATGCCGCATTTTCAAATATGCGTGAACGTGGTGCAGAAATTACCGATATTGTTGTCTTGGTTGTTGCTGCAGATGATGGTGTAATGCCACAAACTGTTGAAGCTATTGATCACGCTAAGAGTGCCAAAGTTCCAATTATCGTTGCCATTAACAAGATGGATGTTCCGGGAGCAAATCCTGAGCATGTTACTGAACAGTTAATGAAGTACAATTTAATCCCGGAAAATTACGGTGGGGACACAATATTTGTTAACATTTCTGCAAAAACCGGTGAAAATGTTGATGAACTCTTGCAAATGATTCTCCTGCAGGCAGATGTGATGGAATTGAAAGCAGACCCAACGCAAAAAGCAATTGGTACTGTTATTGAAGCCAGACTTTCTCGTGGACGCGGTCCTGTTGCCGACCTTTTAGTTCAACAAGGAACACTAAAGGTTGGTGATCCAATTGTAGTTGGGAACCGCTTCGGTAGAGTTCGCGTCATGACTAATGACCGTGGTCGTCAAGTCGAAAAGGCCACACCATCAATGCCGGTAGAAATTACTGGACTAAATGATGTTCCAGAATCTGCTGATAAAATAGTAGTATTCGATGATGAAAAGACGGCTAGAAGTGTTGGTGAGCAAAGAGCGCAACAAGCTTTGCAACAATCTCGTGAAAATGTTCAACATGTTACTCTTGATAACCTGTTTGACACAATGAAAAAAGAAAACATGAAGGAAGTTGATGTTGTCTTAAAAGCGGATGTTCAAGGTTCTGTAGAGGCTTTACAGCAGTCACTTGAAAAGATAGAAGTTGAAGGTGTGCGTGTAAACATTATTCATGCCGGAGTTGGTGCTGTAAATGAATCAGATGTTACTTTGGCTGGCGCTTCGAATGCCTTTATAATTGGCTTTAATGTTCGTCCAACAGCTACTGCAAAATCACAAGCTGAAACAGATGGTGTGGATATTCGTTTGTACAGCATTATTTACAAGGCTATTGACGATGTTAAAGCTGCGATGAAGGGTATGCTTGAACCAACATATGAAGATAAGGTTGTAGGTAATTTAACTGTACGCGAGACTTGGAAGGTTTCCAAGGTGGGAACAATTGCTGGTGCCTTTGTCGATTCTGGTTATGTTTCAAAAGATTCTGAAATCAATTTGATTCGTGATGGTGTTGTAATATATACTGGAAAAGTGGCATCACTTAAAAGATTTAAAGATGATGCTAAAATGGTTAAACAAGGGTTTGACTGTGGTTTAACAATTGAGGGCTACAATGATATCAAAATTGGTGATGAAATGGAAGCCGTTGAAAAGCAAGAAGTCAAACCAGAGTAATTAACTGGGAGGAAAGTATGAAACACAGAATTGGTCGTGTTGAAGGAGAAATCCTCCGTGAATTAACGAAAATTTTGCGCAAAAATATTCGTGATCCACGTGTTAATGACGTTACAATCACAGCTGTTGAGTGTACTAATGATTTCTCATATGCTACTGTTTACTACAGTATTCTTTCAGAAGATACAAAAAAGGAAGAAGAAGCTGCAGCTGGTTTAAATAAAGCAAAAGGTATGATGCGACATTTATTAGGCCAAGTCTTAACAGTTTACAAAGTTCCTGAATTGATCTTTAAACGAGATAATTCAGTTAAATACGGTAGTAAAATTGATCAGTTAATCGCTGAAGTAAAAAAGCAGGATGCAAATCGAAATAATTAAGAAAAGCGCTGTTAGGCGCTTTTTTTATGGTTAGGGTATGGAAAAATGTTAAATGGTATTTTGGTAATAGATAAAGAAAAAGGCATGACAAGTGCTGATGTTGTCTATCACTTACGCAAAATCTTGCATATTAAGAAAATAGGTCATGCGGGTACTCTAGATCCAGATGTTACGGGTGTTTTACCAGTTGCAATAGGTCAGGCTACTAAGTTAATTGAGTTAATGCATACTCAAAACAAAAGATATATCGGTCAGGGAATACTTGGTTTCGCCACCGATAGTTACGATACTAGCGGCAAAATAACAGCTAACAAAAAAATTAGGACGGAAATCACTTCAACTGAGATAAAAGATGCAATGCAGGAATTTGTGGGACAAATTGAACAGGTGCCGCCAATCTATTCTGCCGTGAAGGTTAAGGGCAAGCATTTGTATGAATATGCACGAGCTGGCATTGAAGTAGAACGACCTAAAAGACAGGTCGAAATTTTGGCTTATAATCTTGTAAATGAACCTACCTTTGATAAAGAAAAGGGTCAAGAAACTTTTGATTTTGAAATTGAATGTAGCAAAGGTACCTATGTTCGTTCTTTAATAAATGATTTAGGTTCTAAGTTAAAAGTACTAGCAGTGATGAAATGCTTGCGTCGCACATCTAGTTCAGGCTTTGATATTAGTCAGTCTGTTAAATTGTCTGAAATAACAGAAGATCCTAAATTAGTTGATCAAATTATTCAACCAATTGATTCCTTTTTTACCAATTATGCACAACAGGATCTTGATGAAAAATTATGGTCTAAAGTTAAAAATGGTGCAGCTATTTCTTTGAAAACAAATGCAAATAATGTGGCATTACGTTACAATAATAAAGTTAAGGCAATCTATCAAAAAGATGGTACCATTTATCGCCCGTATTTAATGCTTTTACAAAATGAATAGGTGAATGAAGGTCTTATTATGGAAATTATCCATTTAACATACCCCTTTAAGGAAAACATAATTCCCCAAAATATTATTCTTGCTTTAGGTTTCTTCGATGGGGTTCATCGTGGACATCAAGAATTAATCAAAATTGCAAAAGAAAAAGCAACGCAAAAACATCTGCCAATAGTGGTAATGACGTTTGATCGTCATCCAAAAGAAGTCTATCAAAATAAAAAAGTTACTTACATAGATACACTTGCAGAAAAAGCCTACAAGATGCAAAAACTTAAAGTTGATTATTTGCTGGTGATGCATTTTAATGAGGCATTTAGTAAACTAACAGCGCAGGAATTTGTTGATAATATAATAGTTAAATTACACGCAGATACTGTCGTAGCTGGTTTTGATTACACCTATGGTCCCAAAGACACTGCCAATATGAAAAATTTCCCTAAGTTTGCTCAGGGAAGATTCGATATTGTTAATGTCCCTAAGCAATCTTATGATGGTCAAAAAATTGGTTCTACGGAAATCAAGAAGGCAATAACTAGTGGAAATATGGAATTAGCTGCTAAGCTGTTAGGTTTTCCCTATGTTATGTCAGGCTATGTTGGTCACGGTTTACGCAATGGCCATAAACTCGGTTTTCCTACAGCCAATTTGGTTTGGACTGAAGACAAGGTTGTTCCTAAAATTGGGGTGTATGCGACTAAAACCAGGATTTGTGGTAAGTGGTATGACTCAATGACAAGTGTAGGCTATAATGTGACTATCAACCAAGGGAAAAAGCTTTATATTGAGTCAAACCTATTTGGTTTTGATCAGGAAGCTTATGATGAGGAAATGGTAATTAAATGGTATAAGTATACCCGAAGTGAAATTAAATTTGCCAGTTTAAAAGAGTTAACAAAACAAATGAGTCAAGACGAGGCTGAAATTAATAATTATTTTGCTGCGATGAATTAATTAATGATACTGATAAAAATGATTGACGTTTTTTAAGAAAAAAGTTAGCACTCAACTTGACATTCTGCTAAAAGCTAGTATCATATAAATTGTTAGCACCTAATCAGATTGAGTGCTAAAAGTGAGGGCGATATTTATGTTGACCGAACGTCAAGAATTAATTTTAAAAACAATTATCAATGATTTTACGCAGACACATGATCCTGTTGGGTCCAAGACTGTTATGAACCAACTGCCTATTAAGGTTTCAAGTGCTACTATTCGTAACGAAATGGCTGTTTTAGAAGATAAGGGTTTGATTGAGAAAACTCATTTATCCAGTGGCCGCGTACCTTCAACTGAAGGCTACCGCTACTATCTTGACAACTTGGTTGAACCTTTACAAATTTCATCTTCTGTATACAAGCGAATCATTAGTCAGCTTGATCAACCGTTTCATCAGGTTAACGACATCGTACAGGCAGCTGTAAAAATTTTATCGGATCTAACCAATTACACAGCATTTGCGGAAGGACCTGAAAATAGTGAATTAACTATTACTGGTTTTCGTATCGTGCCGTTGTTTAACAGACAGATTATGGCTGTCCTAGGAACTAGCGACGGTGACGTTCATGACCAGGTTTATACTTTACCTTATAATGTTAATGGTGATGAAATTGAACAGGCTGTGCGCATGATTAACGATCAGCTGGTTGGCAAAACTTTAGATCAAGTTACTCCTGACTATCTTAAAAAGACTTTGGGCAATAAACTTAAAGTTGCTCATGTCTCTGAACTGATTAGTTTGGTCGAGGATGTTATTAACGATGCTGCCAGTGAGCAAACCTATGTTGACGGTCAGATTAACCTGCTTAATAGCATTTCTTTGGACGATGTTTCAAATTTAAGATCGCTCTATGAAATGATTGAGCATAATGATTTGATTTCCAGTATTTTGGACAATAGGCAAAATTTGAAAAGCGACAGGTATCCCGTGCGAGTTAGTTTAGGATCCGAATTATCAAATGATTTGTTAAAGGATTACAGTCTGCTTACGGCAGAGTATAGCGTTGGTTCTCATGGAAAGGGTATAATTGCTTTACTTGGCCCTGATAATATGCCGTATTCTCAGGTGATTGGATTACTCGAGTATTTCAGAAACGAGCTATCTAAAAAATTACTTGATTATTATGGTAGATTCAAATAAAGGAGGTTAGCCGTGAGTAAAGAAGAAAATAATAATAGTAATAACTCAAAAAAAGAGCCAAAAAAAGCTGAACATAAAAAGTCACAGGCAGAAGTAGAAAATTCTAAGGCTAACAAAGATAACAAACCTGAGTCTTTGGAAAGTAAATTGCAGCACAATTTGACTCAATTGCAAAAAGAAAAAGACGATCTGGAAGATAAGTATTTGCGCAGTCAAGCTGAGATGCAAAATATGCAAAATCGCTATAATAAAGAAAGAGCGCAGCTTATCAAATATGAATCTCAATCTTTAGCTAAAGATGTTTTACCCGCGATGGATAATTTAGAAAGAGCTTTAGCTACTAAAGTCGATGATGAAGCATCAAAACAGCTTAAAAAAGGTGTCCAGATGACCCTTGATTCACTTGTTAAAGCGATGAAAGATCACGGTATCAGTGAAATTACAGCTGAAGGTGTCAAATTTGATCCTAATTTACACCAAGCTGTTCAAACCGTTGCGGCTGAAAATGATGATCAAAAAGATCATATTGTACGAGTTTTGCAAAAGGGATACTTATATAAAGATCGTACTTTAAGACCAGCTATAGTTGTTGTAGCACAATAATTGAAAGGAAGCATATCAATGTCAAAAGTTATCGGAATTGACCTCGGAACTACTAACTCAGCAGTTGCCGTTTTGGAGGGTAAAGAACCAAAAATTATTACCAACCCAGAAGGAAATCGTACTACTCCTTCAGTAGTTGCTTTTAAAGATGGAGAAGTCCAAGTTGGTGAAGTTGCCAAAAGACAAGCAATTACCAATCCCAATACTATTTCTTCTATTAAACGTCACATGGGCGAAACTGATTACAAGGTTAAAATTGGTGATAAAGCTTATACACCACAGGAAATTTCAGCAATGATCTTGCAGTATATCAAGAAATTCTCTGAAGATTATTTAGGCGAGAAAGTAACTGATGCTGTTATTACCGTACCTGCATACTTTAATGATGCTCAGCGTCAAGCTACTAAAGATGCTGGTAAAATAGCTGGTTTAGATGTTAAGAGGATTATTAATGAACCTACTGCATCTTCACTTGCATATGGTTTGGACAAGGATGCAGAAGATGAAAAAGTCTTAGTTTACGACCTTGGTGGTGGTACTTTCGATGTTTCCGTACTGCAATTAGGTGATGGCGTCTTTCAAGTATTGTCAACTAATGGTGATACCCACCTTGGTGGTGATGATTTTGATAATAAGATTATTGACTGGTTGATTAAGAACTTTAAAGATGAAAATGGTGTTGACCTTTCAAAAGATAAGATGGCTTTGCAAAGGTTAAAAGATGCTGCCGAAAAGGCGAAGAAAGATTTGTCTGGTGTGTCAGCAACCCATATTTCACTGCCATTTATTTCCGCGGGTGAATCGGGTCCATTGCACCTTGAGGCAGATTTAACACGGGCAAAATTCGACGAACTGACTGCTGATTTAGTTGAAAAGACTAAGATTCCATTTGATAACGCCTTAAAAGATGCTGATTTAACAGTTAATGACATTGACAAGGTGATTTTAAATGGTGGTTCTACCCGAATTCCTGCCGTACAGGATGCAGTTAAGAAGTGGGCTGGTAAAGAGCCTGATCACTCAATTAACCCAGACGAAGCTGTTGCTTTAGGTGCTGCTATTCAAGGTGGCGTTATTTCAGGTGACGTTAAGGATGTTGTTTTACTTGATGTAACTCCATTATCACTTGGTATTGAAACAATGGGTGGTGTATTTACCAAACTTATTGAAAAGAATACAACTATTCCAACTTCAAAGAGCCAAATTTTTTCAACTGCTGCAGATAATCAACCGGCTGTTGACGTTCATGTTTTGCAAGGCGAGCGCCCAATGGCTGCCGATGATAAGACTTTAGGACGGTTTGAATTAACTGATATTCCTGCAGCTCCTCGTGGTGTACCACAAATTCAAGTTACTTTTGACATTGACAAGAATGGTATCGTTAATGTTTCTGCTAAAGATATGGGAACTGGAAAAGAACAAAAGATTACTAT
>NZ_CALYQV010000025.1 GCF_945290125.1 uncultured Lactobacillus sp.
TCAGCAAATACTGTTGAAGTAGCACCTGCAGCAACTGGAGCAACAGCTAATAAAGCAGCAGCAGCAGCGCTAACAATTCTTAAATTTTTCTTCATGTGGTCTTTCCTCCTTGTGTATATACAAAATAGTAATAGACTATAGGTTCAGTCGTTATGAGCCTACATTGTTACAACACCCTTCGAGCTGAAATCATAAGTTTATAACTCTTATGAGGTAGCCTTCAAGCTGAAGAACGCGCATGCGTACAGGCTATCGAACCTGAAGCATAGTTATTACTTACCACATTTCATATTGTACTAACCTTTTGCCTAAATTGCAAGGCATCCAATTATTTTACACACTTTTGTAACAAACGCTTACAGCTGTAAAATAGATATGTAAAGTTCCTATTCTTATAAAAACGTTGTGCAGCAATGCTTTGCGGGTTTTCTGGTCAGTTTTAGTCAAAAAGACTTTTTTATTTCCCCGTAAATTTTACAAAATAATAACAAAAAAACTTTTTATAAAGTAAAAAAGGCTGCACTTAATGCAACCCTTTCCTTTATTAATATTTACTCTCGTCTTAAAATCCGCCTGACTTTAGCAATTATTTTGCTAATCAGTTTCAGTATCTGCAGATTACAGAGACTGATCCGCAGTATTATCAAACAAACTAGTAACAGTTCGTTCAACGTATGCAGCAGATTGAGGAGTTTGATATAGACTCACCCCTTCTTGTTCAAATGCATCAGCATTTGCTATTGTAGTCATTGCCGTTTTAACTTCCGCTCCGGTTAAGTTGGCCGCAGCGTTAGACAAGGACAAGTTAACCTTTTTGCCCGCACCATTTAAAAATACTAATTGTAACGTCTTAGTTTTAGTTTCCATATTATATACTCCTATCCCACTTAATTATTGACTGGCTGGTTTTAATCTCTTGCTAATGAAATGCCTTGCTTCTGAATTAAGGTTGCCGCTCCCAGTTCATCGCCTTGCAGCTCAGCCAATGCTTTTCCGACTTTAGCTAAACTGTCAGCTGCAACGCCCCGTTTAACATTCTTCAAATTACGTGTTTTAGCACCTTGTTTACCATACTTGGAGTTTAAAAATGTGTATTTGACTGCTTGATCTAATAATGCAAAATTCATAGTATCTTTCTTCCCTTTTTTAATTTATCTTAATGTTGTAATCAACCCGCGCGCCAGATGTCTTACACTATTACTAACGAATTGGCGCCGTAAAATGTAACTTTTTAGTCGTAATTTTTTAGCTAAAACAAGTGAAAAAACACCATTAAGTAGTCAAATCTACTTAAACCATCTATAATTAAACTAAGTATGAGTAAGGAGGATAAATTCCTATTATGAAAAAAACGACAATTGGTACGATTGTGGCAGTAGTAATTATCGCTATTGGTGGTGGCGTTTTTTATGCCACCCAAAAATCTAACAGTGATAAAGTTAATGCTTCCTATAACAGTGCAATGACTACCGGTAAAAATGCAGTTGCTGACAAAGACTACTCAGAAGCAAGCTCCGCATTTGCCAAAGCTTTCAGAATTAAGAAGACTGACCAGGCTAAAGCTTATAAAAACCAATCGGACAATATGACTTCTGCAATTAAGGCGACTAAAAAGGGTAAATATGATGATGCCTTAAGCAAAACTGCAGACGTAATTCAAAGAAAAAATGGCTACTCTGTTTTAGTAAAACAAGGTAAAAATCTTAAAACTACCATTAAAGATGTGCAGGATAATTACGAGCACGAAATTCGGCCTATCTTTCTTGCTGCATCCCAAGCCGAACTGAATAAGCAATACCTTAAAGCTGCGGACGAGTATCAAAAAGTCCTAGACTTGCCATATATCGACGGGCAATACTACAGCCAATATAAGAAAGAAGCTGAAAAGGGACTGAAGAATAACCAAAAGGCTGCTAAAGACGGCACTAATGGTAATGCTGCTCAAAGCTACAAAGCTATTTCCGGTAAGGGACAAGATACAGGCAATGCTGGTAAGACCGGTGAAGGATCAATGGGCAACCATAAGGTAAACGGCAAGACCGTTACTAAGAAACAGATTGCGCAATTGCGTAAGCGTGTAGCTAAGTTCGGTTATGACGCAACCTCTTGGAGTCCACAAGACCTAATCGACCTTTACAGAAAATCTGGCAGGACTAAACCAAGCAAGATTACCAGAAAAGACATTCAAGATTATCTCAAACCGTAATCACGATTTTTAGATCACTAAATTAAGTAAAATCGCCTTGAACTGCTTAACTGCAATTTAAGACGATTTTTGCTGTTAAAGTTTTAACTAGCAGTAGTTTTTTGTGAGTAGGCAAAATGCTATAATTTTATTAAAATTGAGAGAAACTACTATTATGTAAAGGGTAAATTGCTTCAATAGTTGCTTTTATAGTCTAAACTCTGTAAAATGACTATTGACTTTCACGTTTCCTATTTTTATTAAAGGAGTGTCTGCTTTGACTGATAAAGAAAATAATACCAAAGAGAAAGATAACGAAAAACAACAAGAAAAAGATAAAGAGAAAGCTAGAAAAGAAGAAGAACTTAAGGTTGTCATGCCTGAGGCTGAGTGGTCTACCATGCCGCAAAAAAAATTCGCGCAGCAGCCAGACTACCTTATAGTATTCGCTGATTTTTATATCGCACAATTTAACCAGCGCGACTTAGAAATCATGAACTTATACGATACTAATTCCAACATGGTTGATATTAATCATTATCTTCTTAACAACATTCATTTTAGCCGCAAAGAATTAGTTAAGCATGTATTACAATATCATGCGCAAAATTTCCAAAATATAATTGATGAAATTGCGGCTAAAGATGGTGTTGAAGCAGAAAAAATGACATCATACAAGGATTGGGATAACTGGTACGAAGACCGCCGCAGTAAAATTTCAGCTTCTTTATCATAATTTACTTGTACTAAAGCAAAAAAAAGAACAAAATAGATACTTGAATGAGAATGCCACATTGACATTCTTTTTTACTTAAAAATGAATAGCTCAATATTGTCTATGGGAGTACATATTTACTATGGATAAAAAGAAGAAGCGGATTTCAGCTGCCGGTTTGTTAATTACCATCGGTATCGTTTACGGTGATATCGGCACTAGTCCGCTCTATGTAATGAAGTCAATCGTTACGGGTAATGGTGGTATTGCCAACGTTGATCGAAAACTGATCTTGGGTTCAATCTCGCTGATTTTCTGGACAGTCACGCTGTTAACTACCGTTAAGTACGTTATGATTGCGCTTAAGGCCACTAACCGTGGTGAAGGTGGTATTTTCGCTTTATACGCTTTAGTACGCAAAAGAGCCAAGTGGCTGGTGATGCCAGCATTGATTGGCGGGGCAGCGTTATTAGCTGACGGAACATTGACGCCAGCCGTCACAGTTACAACCTCAATCGAGGGACTAAAGAACATGCACTTTGGTTCCCACGTTCCCGTTCCTAATCAGAATGCCGTCATCATTATTACGATTGCCATCCTGCTGGTACTGTTTTCAATTCAAATGCTAGGCACCAGCAGTATCGGTAAAGCTTTCGGTCCGATTATGTTTGTCTGGTTTACCTTCTTAGGCTTAATCGGTATCTATAATATGGCTAATGACTGGTCAATTCTGGAAGCACTGAATCCGGTTTGGGCTGTTAAAGTTCTTTTCAGTCCCTCTAATAAAGCCGGCATTTTCATTTTGGGATCGATCTTCCTGGCTACCACTGGTGCCGAAGCGCTGTATTCAGATGTTGGTCACGTTGGCAAAGGCAATATTCGGGGATCATGGCCCTACGTCTTTCTTTGTCTGTCACTTAATTATTTAGGACAAGGAGTATGGATACTGCAAAACCCGCATTACCAGACTAATGGCGGTGAACTTAATCCTTTCTTTGAGGCTGTGCCAACCGATTTGCGCCTGTTCGCCATCATCTTAGCCACAGTTGCCGCCATTATCGCCTCCCAGGCTTTAATCACCGGTTCATTTACACTGGTATCCGAAGCAAGTGGTCTGAAATTTTTACCACGAATGAATATTAATTATCCTACTACCAAGCATGGACAAATTTATATTCCTTCCGTTAACAAAATGATTTGCGTTGCTACTATCGCAATCGTCATTTTCTTCCGGACTTCAGGACACATGGAAGCAGCCTACGGTCTGTCAATCACAGTCACAATGTTGATGACTACCCTGCTATTATTTGAGTACTTGGGTTCCAAACACCACCCGTTGATATTGCGCCTGTGCTTTTTACTTGCCTTTGGCTTTATCGAAGGCATGTTCTTAATCTCCAGTTTGACCAAATTTATGCATGGTGGTTATGTTACTGTCCTAATTGCTGGTTTCATTGGTGTTATTATGTTCATCTGGTACTTCGGTAATAAAGTGCGCGACAAACATGAAGGCGCACATACTTATGTACGTTTAGATGAATACACTGATATGTTAACGGACCTAAGTCATGATGATGATTACCCTACTTATGCGACTAACTTGGTTTACATGGCTAAGGTTAAATACAATAAGTTTATTAAACGGGAAATCATGTACTCCATTTTGGATAAACGTCCTAAACGTGCTCAGGCCTACTGGTTTGTCACTGTTAACATTACTAACGAACCTTTTACAGCAAGATATGCCGTTAATACTTTTGGCACTAAAAATGTCATTAACGTGCAGCTGTATCTCGGTTTCAAGAAACAAACCAGTGTCAACGTTTACCTGCGCCAAATTGTCCACGACTTGATTAAAGACGGCACCATTGAGGCTCAACCACAGGAATACACTACTACCCCAGGTCGTAAAGTCGGTGACTTCTCATTTGTAATTGTTAATGAAGTTGTCAGTCCTTTGACCAGACTAAAGGGTTTTGAAAAAGTAATACTAAAAGCGCGGGTATGGTTGCAAAACCTATCTTCCAACCCTGCTTCCTGGTTTGGCCTGGAATACACCGATACAGTAGTCGAGCAAGTGCCTCTAATTTTAGGCAAGCCAAGACACAACTTGCACATTAAGCGGGTTGCACCACGTGACTATTCCAATTTAAAGAAAAAAGAAACTGAATAATATAAATAGCCGTCCACGACTTGTTAGAGTCGGGGCGGCTTTATTTTAAGCAAAAAGCGTTTATAATAAGTGATATGAAGAAATCATGACCAAGTAGTAAAAGTCTAGTCAAACAGATAACAGTTGATCGAATTAAGATAGTGAGGTGTAAGTACAATGGATAGGAATATTTTTCTTAAGCAAATAATCGAATTTGCTGTGAGTAAAGGCATAAGTGAGGACCAAGCCCAGCGAATTATGAATAAATATATCGATAAGCTTGAAGTGAGTGACCCCATTGTACAACACATTGGACCTGAATATTATGCTTATCAAATATTAATTAATGAAAAGTTGGTAGATTTTGTGGCTCTTTAGTTTTTTAAAATTAATAAAACAATGAAAAGGCACATTGGCTCCATTCAGAGTAATGTGTCTTTTTTAATACAATAAATATCAAAAAAGAAGGATTAAAAATCCTTCTTTTCACGTATTGAGTTTCACCTCACGCTAGATATGCCCTATCTTACCTCAAGGGTTGGTAGTCCTGTCATTCTTTCACTTCTATCTGAAGCCCACAGGCGGGTGCAAGTTATATCCACTAACCCACAGATTTATTTACCGCAATACTAAATAAAAAATTTGTCAAATTGTCTGATACTTTTAATATTAATTACCAAATATGTACCCGTTTTTCTGGGTCGAGCCACATGCCATCTTCAGGCTTAACTTCAAAGGCTTTGTAAAAGTCATCTTGACATTGGCTTTGAACGTTGGCACGTAATGGACCAGGTGCGTGAACGTCAACAGCGGTTTGACTCTTAATTGATTCAGTCAGTTGCTTATTAGCCCAAATGCGTGCAAAGTTTTCGAATAATTTCTTTAAGTCATCATTTTCATTCTTTGCGGCTTCAACAGCAGCAGTTAAACCACCTTGGTCAGCAATATTTTCTGAAACTATTTGCTTACCATTAAGTTTAACCGGACCATATTCAATGCCATCAAACAAATCAATTTCAGCTTGTGTCCGCTTCTTGAATTCGGCATAATCCTCATCAGTCCACCAATTAGCCATGTTGCCCAATTCATCAAATTGTGCACCATTGTTATCAAACGCATGAGAAACTTCATGTGCAATTACGGAACCGATACCACCAAAGTTGGCCGCCCTGTCTTGCTTCAAGTCATAGAATGGCTTTTGCAAAATGGCTGCAGGGAAAGTCAGATCATTTCTTTGCGGATCATAGCAGGCGTTAACTAAATTACCAGGCATTGCCCAGACTGTCCGGTCAACTTCCTTGTGCAGTTGCTCAATGTTGTACTTTTGTTCTGCAATAGTAAATGCACGTTCATTTGAATAAAGGCTGCCACCTTGACTTGCAGGGATAACCTTTAAACGATTATAAATCTCCTCGATTTTATCCGGATAACCAATTTTCAAGACCAAAGCATCAAGCTTAACAATCGCACGCTTTTTAGTTTGCTCAGAAAGCCAGTCATTATTTTGCAGACGTTCCTTATAAACGTCAAGCATACGATGAATCATATCCTCAACGTCTTTTTTAGCATTTTCGCCAAAATAAGTCTGACCATAATAAACACCGACAACTTCACTAAAGGTGCCATTGGCAATGTGGTAAGCTTGTTTTTCACCACTAGACAATTTGGGCTGGCCATATAAAGCCTGGCTAAATGGAAACGCTGCTTCCCGGAAGTCTTGTGACAAGGAGTCGGCAGCCGCGTTAATAAAGGTAACAATCATCCAGCCTTTGATTTCATCAAAGTTTTCTTCATTGATAATTTCATTAATGTGATCCAAGTAGCGTGGTTCTTCAACAATAATTCGTTCTGGTTCTTCGCCAATTGCTTCTTTCAAGTAGTAAGCAATCTTGAATTTATCAAACTTAGCTTCAAAGTCCTCAATCTTCATTGGATTGTAAGTAGCAGGATAATCTGCCCACTCTTCTGTAGACTTAACGATCTTAGATAGCTTAGCATCAAACTTAATAGCATCTTCTGCATATTTTTCCGCTTTAGTTTGATCAATACCAGCCATAGTTAAAAGCTTAACTGATTGCTTTTGCAAAGTATCTAACAATTTAGGTGCATCAGGAGTTTGATAAGTTGTAGTGTCAGGCAAGAAAGTTCCAGGACCAGCAAAATACAAAGCATTAACTTTGGTATTCTTCATGTCAGGAGAAACGCCAAAGCTAAATGGGAGCAAGGCAAAAGTTGCTAAGTCAGGCGCATTTAGGTTGTAGTCAGAAAAGTCCTTAATCCCGTCAAGAATAGCTAAATCGTCCTTAATCGGATCAGCACCTTCTCTATTACGCTTGTCAAAATCGCATGCTAATTTATAGAGCTTAACTGCTTCACCTAAGTTAGGAACATCAGGAATTTCCCTTTTACCAAATGCAAAGTCGGCAAAATCCTGCATTAAATGCTTTTCAACATCTACATCGATGCCGTCAAATGAAGCCATCCGTGAACGGTCTTCAGGAATTTTAGTATTTTTAATCCACTCAGAATTAACAGCCAAGTAAAGGTTGTCCTGTGGACGAGCGGCAACATTAGGTTCAATAATATCGCCGCTACCGCCGCGAACAGCAAAATTTTTATTCATTCAGAAAGTCCTCCCTTTTATATCTAAATTAAAAATAGACTAAATTAATCTTATCATTTTAATTAAACCGTTAATATTAAAAAGCCTTTACAAAATCATTTATAAAGTGTGATATGTTTACGCAACTTTGCGTGAAGGGGCAATAACATTAGTACCATCAGAAAAATACCACAGGCAGCAATTATGAAAAACGGAATATAACCCGCACGATCAATTACCATACCGCCAAATAAGGGGCCAAAGGCTTGACCAATACCACGGGCAACATTAATTTCACCCTGGTATTTACCCTTACTGGTTGCGGGGGATAAATAGTTAATGTAAGCAGGAACGGCAGGAAAAGCTGTCGCTTCACCTAACGTCAGAACAAACATTGACAGTGCAAAGTGGGCAAAGTCTTTGGCAAAAATCAATGTGGCAAAAGAGATTGAAAACATGATCGTGCCAAAAATAATTTGCTGAAACAGGTTTTTAAAAATATGAGGAAAGCGTGCCAAAATTACCTGGACAGTAACTATGATGGCACCATTAAAGGTCCATAGCAAACTGTACATGTGGAAAGGTATTCCCAAAGACACCATGTAAACTGACAGGTTGGACTCCCAGTTCATATACATTAACCAGGTAACAGCTAAAGAAACCAAAAATCCGACCATCAACATCACGTTATATTTTGGCATAGGAATCGCCTTGGATTGTGCATTCTTTTTAACACCATTCTTTTTACGGTTTTGGTGAAAAGTGCTGATCGGGCGGTAATGAATAGCCGCGTTGACGCAAGCAATGGCAAATAAAGATGCTGCCAGAATAAATAAAAATTCAATCGAGAAATCATAGAGATAACCGACAAGCAGAGTACCAGTGACAGTACCAACGTTTTGCGCAAAATAAATCAAATTAAAAACGTAGCGTCCTGAATATTTACGCAAACTCGTCGCAATTGAATTAATCAGCGTGCCGTTCCAGCCACTGATACATCCCGTCATAATCAGCCATATCCAATATTCCGGCCAGCCGTGAAAGAATGCCATCATAAACAGAACCAGCGCATCAAGCCCTAAACCAGTGACAATTAGCGGGTAGGGGTTCAGGCGGTCGTATAAGCGCCCAGCTAAAAATGAGCCCAAGACATTGCTGGCACAATTGCAAAATAAAACAACCCCTATTACAGAAAGGCTGATGTGTAATTGTTTGTTTAAATAAACCGAAGTTAAGGGCCAAACAAAACTTGACCCAATCCACGTGGCCAGTTCCCCCAGTAACAGCCAGTGCAGCTTAATTTCTGTTTCTTCATTAGATCCGTGTTTAAGTTTCATTTATTCAGTCCTTTCTTTTTTTAGATTCCATTTACCAGTTTAGCAAGAAGTATTAAAAAAGAACACCCCAAAACTAATAACTAACCAGTTAAAAAAGATAGTTATTATCCAAAAAGATGATCGCAGCTGCCTTGCTGCAATCATCTTTGTTACTATGCAATGGAAACAGGCCTAAAAGAACTGGCCCTTATTTTCCTGGTAATACTTTTGGTAGCGTCCTTTATAATTATGAAACATGTATTTCAAAAGCAGCCACCGCTTAAAATTGCGATCCTGATCATAAAAGACAGTTGTACCATAGCGACCTTCATGAATTAATTCTTCGGCCATTTGTTTAGCTTCATTATCCACGGCATATTCCTTGAACACGCTCACCGGAATACCCAGCCACAATTCATGCTTTGACTTTAATTTGTTGCCGTAGATTGGTTCCTTGTCCTTCAGTGAATCGTAAACATAATCGTCCACGTACCATTTCGCTAAATTATAACCATTAAGTGTCACATAGAAGCTTGAGCGACCCTGACGCAAATTAATTTCAAAGAACTTATATTTACCATCACGGGCATCATATTTAATGTCAAAGTTGGCCATTCCCGTGTAATTGATTTTTTCCAAAAATGCTTCAACCTGCTCATACAGCTTTTCATCATATTCAGGTAAAATCGCCATGTAATTTCCAATTGACTGAGGTGTGGGATCTTCCAGCAAAGGGTGACCCATACACATCATCTTAATATGATGTTCCTTATCAACATAGGCATTTAACACCCGCATGTTGGAATCATCACCGGGAATGAAGTCCTGCAGAATTAAATCTTCTTTGTAGCTATTTTCATAAATTTTTGTGACAATGTCGCGCAATTCAGTTTCATTATGAATGGTAAAAGCCTTTTTGCGACCTTCAAATTGCACATCAAGCCAGGATACCGGATCTTCCGGCTTAAGCTCCAGTGGGTAGCCAAAAGGCAGTTCCAAATAATTTTCTGCCTTGTAATCTGCCATAGTCACGATTTTAGTCTTAGGGTACGGCAGGCAATACTTTTCGGCAATTTGATAAAAGTTTTCTTTTGAGATTAATTTTTGTAAGAGGTCGTAGTCCACGTAAGGAACAACAAATACCTGCTCTAGTTCTTCTTTATGCTTGGCAAGCAGTTCCGAATAACCATCTCCGCATGAAATCAAAATCACCGGTTCTTCATGGTCTTGGTAGAGTTTCATTTGCTTGCGCATTACTTCAATAAATGTGGGATCTTCACTAAAACCCTGATGTAGTTCCACACTAACAATTTTAGAATAACGCGTTGCTGCCAGCTGGCTGTCAGCCAGTGCTTTCACGCTAATACCATAAGCCTCGTTAAACGATCGGGCCATGCCGTAAACATTAATGTCACTACCAAGTAAAATTGGTGTAAAGTTTCGTTTCATTAATAAATTCTGCTCCTCATTAAACCAATTTGCCTTGTTTAATCAAATCGGCTACTTCTGGTTGAACACGCTGGTATTTGGCAACTGTACCTTCATAATCAACAAAGAATAGTTTATACCAAACTAAGAACGTATAAATTGTCCAAATCTGTCTGCGATGAGAGCCATCGCCTTTATAGTTTTCATCAAGCAAGTCTAAAATTTTATCCTGCTCGAAGATATCCTGCACAAAGTCTTCGCTGAACAGCTCGCGTACCTGCTTATAAAAACGAGGTTCTTGCAGCCATTCTTTGATTGGGGTAGGAAAACCTAGTTTTGGCCGTTTAGCCCATTCATCTGGTAAAACTTTTTCTGAAGCCTTGCGTAAAGCATATTTAGTATCATGCTTATTAACTAGATAATCGGTTGGAATTGAATTTGCTCTTTCTGCCACCTTTTTATCAAGGTATGGTACCCGCAATTCCAGCGAATGAGCCATAGAAATCTTATCTGCTTTTTGTTCAATATCATTAAGCATAAAGTGATGCAGATCAATATACTGCATTTGCCGGACATTATCGAGATTTTTGACCTTTTTAAAGTCACTTTGGTAAATACCGTTAACAGTTAGTTTATTACGGTAAGACGGCTTTAAGATGCTGTTGGCATCTTCAGAAGAGAAGATGGTCGGGTAATCCATGTCATAAATAACCGATTGACCAACGTAAAATTCACTTGGCTCAGCTAAGTTGGTATACAGGTGCACTTTCCCCGGGAAGTTCGGCATTTTCTTAATTCTGCGTGCCAACTTAACCTTAGTTTTCTTAGGCAATTTCTTGCACTGTGAAGTAAAGGCCTTAATGATACTGTTATGCGTGTGCATCCCATAATTGACATAACCGGCAAACAATTCATCTGCGCCTTCACCGGACAATGCGACCGTGACGTGCTTACGCGCCATTTTACAAAGATACCACAACGGGATAATTGACGGATTGGCATCCGGTTCATCCATATGATACTGCATCTCCGGAAAGTCATGCATTGCTTCATCTGCTTTAACCTTGTCGGAAAAGAAGTTCCAACCCTTGATGTCCGCCAGCGCCTTGGCCTTTGACGCTTCATCATAAGTAGCATCATCAAACGAAATTGAAAAGACGTCATCCGGATTTAAGATACTGGTGATATAGCTGGAATCGACCCCTTCAGATAAGAAGGCACCGACAGGAACATCCGCGATATGGTGCAGTTTAACTGACTCGTGCAGGTCTTCGTTAATCTTATTAACGGTTTCTTCGAAACTTAAAGTATTGGCTTTGTATTCCGCGTCCCAGTATTGGTGAGTTTTCATCACGCCATCTTTATACTCAAACCAGTGGCCGGCAGGAAACCTGTAAATACCCTTAAAGAAAGTCTCATGCAAGTCATTATACTGATTCATCAAATACGGTTTAACAGCTTCAATATTTAAACGCCGTTTAAAGCCGGGCAGTGCCAGAAAGCTTTTAATTTCTGAGCCCATAATCAGGTGGCCATTTTCATTGCTGTAATACAGCGGCTTAATACCGAAAAAGTCGCGGGCACCATACATTGTCTGAGTCTTATCATCCCAAATAATGAAGGCAAACATGCCCCTGATTCTTTTGAGCAGACCAGCCATGCCCCATTCTTCAAAACCATGCAAAAGCACTTCCGTATCGGACTTAGTGGTAAATGTGTGACCTGCCGCAAGCAGTTCTTCTCTTAAGGGCTGGAAGTTGTAAATCTCACCATTAAAGATAATCGCCTTTGTTTTGTCCTCGTTGTAGATTGGCTGACTGCCGCCACGTAAATCAATGATTGACAGTCTCCGAAACCCTAAAGCAATTTTGTCATTGGTATAAAAACCATCTGAATCAGGACCACGATGCTTCATTGCCGCCATCATTTTACCGATAGCAGCTTGTTTATCATTTATTTCTGGATTATAGAATGCAACAATTCCGCACATTGCTTAACTTCCCTTAATTTGTCTTACTTTGTATATTTTTGTCTTCATTTTAACTTTTCCATTATATGCTAAGAACCGGGCAATTTCCAAATTGCCCGTTGCGACTTTACTAAATATAAAATATTCTGCGTTTGCTGGCAGCACCATAGCCGAAGGTCTGAATGTAGTGTCTTTGTAAATCAATATTTACGATATAACCGGCAAATTCGGTTTGGTGGTCAATTTGCCTTTTCCAGTTTTTATTATATTTGGTAGTCAAGGCGTGATTAGGACCCATCAGTGCAGAACAGTTAAACAAGATATACTGGATCCCGTTAATTCGGTACTGGTCTTCTCTATGTCTGTGGCCGCAGAAGTAGGCAATAATGCGGGCATTTTTTACATTAGTAAAGTCAAACTCATTTGCCAAACGAAATTCAGGAGGCAGACCAAAGCTGGAATGCATCTCTCCTTTTTCACCTTGATTAAAAGCTACCAGCAGTTCATGCAGTGAACGACCGTTGTACTTTAATGCGTTTGAACCTTTACGATTGATGGGATTAGCATGACTCATGAAAATAATTTGCTTATTTGATGACTGCTCCAGAATTTCAATAATTTCTTCTATTTGATCTTCCCTCACAGCCAGAGTTAGTTTAACATCATATTTTTTTCTGCCTTGTGCATCCAGATAGTAGGGCAAATCTGAAGTATTCACAGAAATAAAGCGCACATCATCCACATCATAGTAACAAACACCGTGCTGACGGGAAATATAATGAATGCCTTTTTGCTGATACATAGCAGGCCACATAATTCCTTCAAATTCATTTTCTGGAAAAGAGGCCCTTAAATCATGATGTTCATCGAATTTATCATTTTCATCATGATTCCCTTTAATTAAAATATATGGCACCTTATCTGATTTAAAAGAATCACGCAGTTTAGTTAATTCACTTTCGCCCAAAAAGCCGGTATCAGAGCCATCAATCCAGTCACCTAAATGAACTTTTAAACTAAGAAGACCAGAATCATCAAGATAAGAAAATTCATTAACATGTGTCAGACCATTCCAGCCATAAAAGTCCATACTGTTACGGTCCTTATAATGAGTATCCGTAATGACACTCACATTCACAGAATTTTTCCCTGTACGAATGTGACCTTTAACTCTTTCAATAAAGCGGTCGAGATATTCTTCTACAACGTAACGCCTACCGGTTTTACGGTTGACAAAAGCGCGATAACGCTGCAGTTCAGGACTATACCTGCGCACATATTCAGGCTCTAGCTTATCCGTGCTTTCCAAGCTCAATGCCTGGTGCAATACTTTTTCTTCATCTTGATAGACAGTCAAGGTATAAGGTTGATCATTGGGAGTTCTTTGTTCACCGTCAACGTGATACTCTCCTACTGTCAAAAAATCTTGCATGGGATCAAGCTGTACATCTTTTTTCTTAAATAATGAATGCAGCTTAGCCCCGTTTATTTTATCAGCTAATCCTTTAGCATACTTAAAAACACCCATTTTTTGCCTCAAGCAGAAAGAAAAAGAGCTGAACACACATGTTTCAGCTCTAAAATTATAAACTTTTTTCTAAAGCGTGTGCCGCTAAACCAATTGACAGAAGTGCATCCTTAGACAAAACTCCTTGTAAAGTTTTTGGCGCTACTTCTTCAACGGCTCCAATTACTTTTAAGCTGTAACTAACAACGTGAAAGTCTACTATATCATTATAAAATCCATCTTCATAAGGATTTTCATGATTATAAGTCAAGTTGATTTCATTCTTGTCAACAAAACCGTCAACGTGGTTAGTTAAAATCCGATCATGTAAATCGGTTAACTGCTCTGATAATTTAATCAAAGTCAGTTTATGATCACTTTCAGTGTCATAATACTCTTCCTGAGTCATGCCGAAGTATTCTTTTATTGGCTTATGCAATACGTGCAAATTATCAATTACACGATAAACTGCCTCGGCGTCAAAATCCGTTTCTTTATTTAAAATACTCTCTTGATTTGCGGCCAAGTCATCGGCCAAAGTTACTATTTCTAACTTCTCCATGGTTTCCTCCTAAAGTTCAATATATATTATACCAAAAAAACTACTATTGCACTTTTTGAGGACAAAGTTTCTAATATTTTAGGAAAAAGAAATAATTAAAAGTTACTAGTCAAATTATTTTAAAAAGGATAGAAAACTTTTGGCGTATTTATTTATGAACGCTAAGATATATTTAAGGAGAATAAAAATGAATGATATCACTCGCTGCCCCTGGAGTGACCATGATGATGCTTTAGTTAGAGAATACCACGATCACGAATGGGGCAAGTTAAATTTAGACGAACGCTATTTATTTGAAATGTTGGTATTAGAACTGTTTCAATCCGGACTCAGCTGGTCCACTGTTTTGCATAAACGTTTAAGCTTTAGGCAGGCCTTTTACAACTTTATTCCAGAAGAAGTTGCCCAAATGCGTGCGCTGGACCAAACCCGCTTACTGCAGAACAAGGCAATTATCCGCAACCAAAGAAAAATTGCGGCGGCAGTTACCAATGCTCGCGCCCTGTTAATTATTGATGCCAAATACGGTAGCTTCGCGCACTATTTGCAAAAATTTATTCCTACACCAATTATTCATCATCCCCAAACAAGTACTGAAGTACCAACGACAAACAAGATTGCACAAGAACTAGCAAAGCAGATGAAAAAAGACGGCTTTACTTTTGTGGGTCCTGTAATTCTTTATTCTTTCCTACAAAGCGTAGGCTTAATTAACGATCACCTTGAAAATTGCCCGTTTAAATATCACGGCTAAAAAAAGATTGAATAAAATCAATCTTTTATCTTATTATTTAATTTTCTGCAAATTTTATAAATTAGAAATAGTTGTTTTACCAAATATTGATTCCCAGTCAGAAGTAAAGTCTGAAATTGCATCTGTAATAAGGTGTGACTCCAGCCCTTCAGCAATAAAGTTGGGAGCTACAGTAACAGCTTGAGCACCGTTTGCAATTGCGCTAGTTATTTGACTGACTGTGTGAAAACTAGCAGCTAGAATTTTAGTATTCTGATATTCTTTATTAATTACTTGATTAAAGTTGCTGATAACTTTATTTGCATTAATATTATTATTTTCCATTCTATTATAATAAGGTGCCAAATAATCGGCTCCTGCAGCCATTGCAAGAAAGCCTTGAAGTTCAGTGTAAATTGAGGTTGCAGTAATTTTAACATTTTCTTTTTTCAAAATTTTGATTGCTGCTAAACCTGCTTGGTTAACTGGAATTTTGATATAAACATCTTTTCCCAATTTTTCTAAAACCGCATGGGCGTCAGCAACTATCCCTTCAGTGCTAGTAGCTACCACTTGAACGTGCAATGAACGCTTTTCCCCAATCAATTCTTTTATTTGTGCTAAACGTTCAAAGAAATCTGTTTTTCCTTCTTTTTTGATTATTGAAGGATTAGTGGTAACCCCAGATAAAGGAATAATTTCTTGGTATTTTTTGATGTCATTAATATTTGCTGTATCTAATAGAAATTCCATGGTAGTTTTCACCTCATAAACTAAAATAAATTAAATTTATTTATCTACGTTAAGCTTTAGTTTTTGTCCTACTTCTCCACCGGGATGAATTTCTAAGAACTCTTTTTGAGAATAATGCTTATTACGCGCTATCATAACTGAAATTGCATCGAATACAGAAATAACTGCTAAAGTACTGGAAGTAGCCATCATATGAAAATCATCTGCTTCCTGATCGACAATAATCTGTAAAATGCAATCAGAATTTTGGGCTAAAAAGGAATCTGCTTTTTCAGTTATACCAATAATTTTAGCTTTACGATTCTTACAAATCTTGAGTACTTTATTAATTTCTTCCGTTTGACCACCTTTAGATATCAAGATGACCAGATCGTCCTGACCAACTACTCCACCGCCGCCGTGAGGTGTGTCAGCTGGTGAAAGATAGAATGCAGGCTGTTCAACCACGTTTAAGGTATGGGCGATTTTTTTAGCACCCATACCAGAAGTGCCACAACCAGAAATGATAACTTTTCCCTGACAACTTTTTATTAAGTTAAATACTTGTAAAACCTGGTTGTAGTCAATATTAGTAGCAACATATTTTAGAGTATTTGCTTCTTTAGTGATAATATCCTTGAAATCTACACTCTTAATTTGTCCTTCTACCATAATTATTGCTCCTCGACCCTTTTTGCAATTTCTTGATATACTTGCTCAGCATTTACGCCCGTCAGAAGAGGCACAGCTGAGATAACCTTATCTTTGATGCCTGCCGGAACTACTGTGGTTGATAAAATAATATCGTAATCATCCAAACTGCTCATCTTTTCGCTAATGCTAGCATGTGAAATGCTAACATTGTTACCTAAACCCTGTTTGTTCAAATACTCTTTAATACGGTTGGCAACAACTGTTGATGTGGCTATTCCAGTACCGCACATTACTAAAATCTTTTTCATTAGTTTAATTCTCCAAATTTACAATAATTAACTAGCTTTTTTTAACAGCTTTTCTCTTATTGAGATAATATAGTCCTATTAGCGAAACAATTAAAACTGCGCCAGTAATAATCCATGGCAAGTATTTTGCTCCCCAAACAAAAAGAAATGTCGACCATAAACCACCTTCTATTAATGAGGTGATACTAGTTGCGTGTCCAATATTAAAGCTAGCTGCTTGTGCCATCTTAGTAACTAGTGGAGCCATCCATGAAGTTACATATAAAATACTGGTCATATAAATCACACCGCCTACGACGGAACGAACAATATTACCACCAAATACTGGTACCATGAGGCAAACTGCAAAGGGAATGGTTGAAAAGTCTCCAAAAGGAATAGTTTTATTTCCTGGAAGTATCACAGCCAGTAAAAGGGTTAACGGAATCATCAAAAGTGAAACTGCTAAAACTGCTTGATCTCCCACTGCTAAAGCTGAATCCATTCCAATATAAAGTTCGCGTCCTGGAAAGCGTTTCTTGATAAAGTCATTTGCGGCATCCGAAACCGGTGTCAAGCCTTCCATCAAGACGGAAACCATTTTTGGTAATAGAACCATAATAGCTGCCGTTTGTACTCCCAAATTTAAGACTTTTCCCACATCATAACCCGCAAGAATACCAACTACTAACCCAATAATTAAACCCATAACGGAAGTTTCACCTAAAATGCCAAACTTTTTCTGGATAGTTTCTGGATTAGCCTTTAATTTGTTAAAGCCGGGAATGCGGTCAAACACCCAGTTTAATGGTAATGCCACTAGATAACCCGGTGCAGAAGTTCCGTGCGGGAACGTGATATTCGGAAAGCCGTAGTATTTGTTTAAAACTGGTGCGCTTAGGTCGCCTAAGAAGTACAACATTACTTGGTACGCTACCATTGAAAAAACTGCTAACGGAAAACTGCTAGACATACCATAGACTAGTCCACCAACAAAAGCAGCGTGCCAAAAGTTCCAAATATCAATATTCAATGTTTTGGTTAAGCCAAACAAAAGCAAAAAGATATCTATTGCAATGCCAATAGGGATTGCCGAAATACCCAAGATCGTACCATAAGAAATAGCCGATGCAGCAGGCCAACCAATATCAAGCGTCACTAATGATAAGCCGAAGCGTTTAACCATTACCTGAGCTGCTTTTCCCAAAGTATCTCCCAGCAAACCGGTTACTAAATTTAAACCAATAAAGCCGATACCTACAGTTAAACCCGCTACAAATGATTTTTTAAATCCTGCACCCAAAATCATTGCAAAAATAGCAATAATAATAGGCAATATAACTGGAGCACCCCAGTTAACTATAGTTTGTAATGCCTGTAACATTTTTCTTCTCCTTAAATTTCACTGCGGTCAATGTTATTCACCCAAAATGACTACGTTGCATTTACGTGATCTGGCGCGGTTTTGATCCCAGTCGACAAAATAAACATAGCCCACAGAACCAATCAGCAGCTCATTTTCTTTTAACGCAAATGTTTGGTTAGAACCAAAAAGTGAGCCTTTGATATGTGCATCCCCATTGAGAATCGTATTTTTTTCATTGGGATAATTTTTATCTTTTTGAGACAATTCTTCCAAAAAGCGCACATGCTCTGGACCGGGATAGCGGTAATTAGAGTTTTCACTCTTTTCTGGTGGAATTATTTTGTCCAAAATATTATTCAAATCTACCTGTAAAAATTCGTCGCCGTTAAAATCATGGTCATGCACATACTCTTCAAATAAAACTGAGCATGTCGTATGTGGAGTTTGAACTAAGCAAATGCCATTTTTGATAGCACTATTTTTGACAATTTGCTTTAACTGCTCAGTGATATTCTGATAAGTGATCCTAGCAGCAGTTTTGATTTTGATTTCATCTTGATAAACTTTCATTTTATTCACCCCTTTGGAATTGCTTCATTGGTTCCAGCATTTCACTTATTTTTTTCTCCCAATCAGCAGCACAAACAATTCCGCTGGTGCCACCTGTACCATCAGCACCCAGTTGCAAAACTTTTTGCACGTCAGCACCTGTACTTACACCTGCTGCTTCTAAAACCATGATGTTTGAATTAATTGCCTTAATTGCCTGAACCGTGCTTGTGATGTATTCGTCATCACTTGTTTGGTGAGTACCAATTAAGCTGGTGGGCTCACAGATCATCATATTCGGCTCAAGTTCAGCTATTGCTCGACACTCCGCAACGCTATCAGCACAAACAATACTATATAAACCTAGTTCTTTAGCTCTTTTAATAGTTCGTGCTAAGACATTCACCGTCAGCGGATTTTCCGCATGATTTAAAACAACGGCTTTTACACCTGCTGCTTTAAGCCCTTCGGGAAGAACATGCCCCATTCCTCTGCCAGCAACTACGGGATCCATGTGTTGGGCCGTTAAAAGCAAGTGATTGGTAGCAGCTTTAATTGCGGGCAAATCTATAAGTGGAGCAGTAAAAAGGATATCAATCTGATATTTTTGCGCTAAATCATCAGCAATTTTGGCTAATTTAATCAAATCTTCACCATATAAATAGACTTTAGGATTAACCATCAAAAACGGCTTTTGTACTAATTTCATTTCTGCTTTTTCCTCCTAAAAAGAATATTTGGCGGTGTCAAAGACGTCATAATAGTGTTCTGCCAATGAACACACAGCTTTTTCTTGTGCTGCAAGAAGATCAAACAATGACGGATAATCATTTTCTTTTGCGACGTTTAATGCCGCATTAGCCAAATCGGTGAAGATATTAATCTTAGTAATGCCGCTTGCCGCTGCCTTCTTCAGATTTGCGTCACCTGATGATGAGCCACCATGACAAACAAGTGGCACTGCAACTGCGTCCCTTAATTCTTTTATTCTGGCAAAATTGAGTTTCGGTGTGCCTTGTTGATAAACACCATGAGAAGTGCCGATTGAAACGGCCAAAGAATCAACGTTTGTTTCGTTCACAAATTTAGTGGCTGCTGCAACTTCTGTATAAATTGTATTGTCGTCAGAAGCATTGGTACCAACGTGCCCAATTTCAGCTTCCACCACCACACCTAAACTGTGGCAATAATCAACTACATCTTTGGTAATCTGCACATTTTTATTGAATTCTTCATTCGAAGCATCAATCATCACTGATGTAAAGCCATGTGTGGCACCCCATTTGACTAGTTCGGGATCTGTACCGTGGTCTAAGTGCAAGACTACGGGCACATGTGCTCTTTCTGCATAAAATTTACCTAAAGAGAGTGCTTCATTAATATCTAAGCGTGATTCATGTTTTTCTGCCCAAGCCAAGATAATTGGCAATTTTTTATTCTCTGCTGCTGCCAATTCAGACCTAATAGATAGTTCGTCCCAATAATTGAAGTGGGGAAAAGCATAGCCACCCTTTTTTGCTGAATTCAAAATTTTATCTGATGAAATTAACATTTTTATTCCTCTATCTCTTAATTTATGATTGCCAGAAATTCAGCCCTCGTGGTTGAATTCTGAATACTCTTCATTATTTCTGTGTCGGTAAACATAGACATCAGGTTCTTAAGCATATTGAGCTGCTTATCTGGACTTTTTAAACACAAGTCAAATATCATTGAAACATTTACATATTCGTCTATATCACCCATTTGCCTGAACTTAACCGGTTTTTTCAGTGAAATAAACCCTAACTGCTCTTTTTCCACCTTATCAGGATCAGTATGCGGTATGGCTACGCCTAAGCCTCCTTCAAGTGCTAAACCTGTAGGATATTTTTCTTCACGCTTTAAAATAGCAGGAAGAAATTCTCCATTAACAACTTTTTTCTTTTGTAACTCATTTGCTAGAATGGTCAATGCCGCTTTTTTGCTTTTTATTTCTTGCTGCTGCAAAATCACTTGTTCACTAAACAATTTCTTATCTATATACAAATTAATTTCCTTTTTCTACTTTATTTGGTAAATTTCGTTCTTCTTAAGACCAAAATTATGCTCAACTTGTTCTGGTCGACAATTAAAGAATTTAAGCAAAAACTTAAATTCAGGAGTTGTAAGTTTGGGATTAACACATATAATCATTACCTTATTTACTTGATGTATTTTTTTGCTGTATAAAGACTCCCATTTAGCAATATTTAGCAAAAATAGGTATAGACAAAAATTAGCTGTTATTTCTGTGCTAATTACATGCAAGATAATAGTTTTATGACCAACATAGGTTTCTCCTAAATTTTCTCGCTCAATTATTTTGCGTTTAATATAATTCGAGCTTAAATTTGGTGCTTTTTTTCTGATATATATTTCAGCAATTTTCAAAATATTTGATATTTGTGTAACAACTGCATAAAATTCAGCCGTAGATTGCATTTTTTATTTTCTCCTTATCATGCTTATTCAACATTGCACTGACCAAGACATATTTATTCGATATATATGAAGGTAACTCTACAGTAGAAATAATGAGATCTGTTTTAGAACCATTACTCAACCTATAGAGTTGTTCATCAAGTGAAGAAATAACTTTATCAACAACAATATTGCTAAACTCTTTTTGAATTTTTAATTTCAATAATTCAGAAGTCCCTACTCCGCTAGCGCAAACCACCCATACATGAAATTTTTTGGTAATTTCTTCAATGTTTTTTTCAAAATATAAAGTAATAAATCCTACTTCGTTTTTTGAAATTAAAGGAATTTTCATTTGATGGCATAGTTGCCGTGATATTTGATCAATCGCTGCAAATAAATCTTTATATTCAACCTGAATATCCGGTAACAGCTCATTTTCTACCGAAATATTATTTTTAATTCGGTTCATCATCGGCCCAATATGGCTGATTAACTCCTTCTTTAATACTGGTTCATCAATTTGCAATTTTATTTTCTGAGCAACACGTTGAATCAACTGGGAGGTAAAGGTTTCAACGCTTTTAGAATAGAGGGATTTTTGATCCGGCTGACTTAGCTTGCCAATAAACCGGGAGGAAAGCAAATACTTAAACAAATAATTGATTTCAAATTTCGAGATTTTTTTGACAATGAATTTCTCTACATTTTCAATGACAATTTCCGCAATTCTGTATAAATCATGATTTTGTTCGATTTCATTTTCGGAAACCAAAATTTTATTACTGTAATTTTTATCAATCTGCTTTCTTGCTCTCTGAATTAAAATATATAAATGCGAACAAATATTAATGTCATAGGGATAAGGAATCTTGGTCGCACTTAATTGTTCGATGATATTGATTTGTTCTTGAATGAAAGTTAAATCAATTTCACTGATCCCATCAATTGGCACCCTATTATTTTTTTCCTTATGCCAATGTAAAAGGAAATTGATTTTTTCACGAATATCATCTTCTTTGCCCAGCACTGCAACCTTCTTGCTTTTCTGAATTAATGTTAAATTTGACTTGCCGAGAATATTCTTAATTTTGAGCAAATCAGCGTTGATCGTTGACTCGCTAACATACTCATCTTTATACAAACTGTAAATTTCTATTGGTTGAGGTGAATTAAACAAGATTTTCAAAATTACTTTTTTCCTACGAAGCTCGGGACTTTCATTATCAGAAAAAGAAGCATCCTGATATTTCTTAAGTGCCGTATTTTTGCTTAACGTGTAGCCCTTGCTTTTTTCGGAGTTGATGATTCTAACTTTTTTATTCCCATTAACGCTGTTAACATGGCGATAAACAGTTTTAACAGATACGTCAAAAGCCGCCGCAATCTTGGCAGCACTCGTATATCCAGTTTGTTTTTCTAAAAAATTTAACAGCTCCTTATCATTCATCTTGTTTTTCAACCAAGTACCTCCTTTTCATACCTACATTTTATTTCTGAAATTATTCATAAAAATTATTTGAGTGTCCCCTTTAGCGGACATTCAAATAAACCGCTTACATATATAAAGTATAATTGCTGAACAAGGAGTGCTCTTAAGAGCTGGTTGAAAACAAAAAAGCGTAATACCAACTATAAAAAGTTGATATTACGCTAATAAATTTATTTTTTATTTTTATACTAATTTCTTCCGGATCCAGCCTGAAATCCAGTCAATTACAACAACCATAATAATGATACCCAATAAAATGATACCAACACGGTTCCACTGGCGATATTGCAGCGCAATAATTAACGGATAACCGATACCACCGGCTCCAACTAAGCCTAAGATAGAAGCGGACCGGATTGAAACGTCAAACCGGTATAACGTGTTTGAAATAAGAGCCGGCATCAGATTAGGCAAAGTAGAAAACATAATAATATTTGTTTTTGAACCACCAACCGCAGTGACTGCTTCATTAGGGCCATCGTCCAAGTTCTCAATTGCTTCAGAAAAGAGCTTGGCGAGCATTCCAACTGAGTGAAAACCCAAAGCCAAAACACCGGCTGCCGAACCTGGACCTACAGCTTTAATAAACATCAGAGCCAAAACAATTTCTGGGAATGACCTGATGATTGCCAGCACAATTTTACCAGAGCGTGAGACATACCAATGTTTATGCTTGGTATGCGCTGCCCAGAAGGCAAACGGCAGTGAGATAATAGCCGAAATAAATGTGCCCAAAAAGGCAATGCAGACAGTTTCCCAAAGCTGCGAAAGCAAATCTTCACCAGTACCGTTATAAACGTACGACCAGTCCGGGTGGAAAATGCCGGAAAAGATGGCACCTGCAATTTGTCCAGCAGTTTCTTTAATGCCGCCAAAGTCAATACCGGTACATGACCAAATAATTAGCACTACTGTGATAATAGCCATCAACCAGTGAAAGGCACGCTTTTTAATATCTATAGGCCTAGGAGGTAACTTTTTCATACTTGTATCCATTATTGCATCAACGCCTCCCGTGACTTAGATGAAACGTAGTCAATCAGCACTACCACAATGATAATTACAATTATAATGGTACCTGTCTTCGGGTAATCAAAGATTTGCAGTGTTTGTTGCAGATATAGCCCAATACCACCGGCACCGATATAACCCAAAACGGTTGAGGCTCGCACGTTAATTTCGAATGCGTATAAACAATAAGAAATAAAATAGGTAATAACTTGTGGCAAAACCGCAAAGACAATTATTTGTATTTTATTAGCCCCAACTGCAGTTAATGCTTCAATCGGACCCGGATCAATAGTTTCAATAGCTTCATAAAAGAGCTTGACCACAATTCCAAAAGTACAAATGGCCAGTGCCAAGACACCGGCTACCGGCCCGATACCAACAATAGCGACAAAGATGGCACCAAGAAGCAGATCCGGTATAGTTCTGATAATGTTCATGATTATCCGCAAAATTCCCGTAACTGCCTTATTTTTAACAATATTGCGGGCAATAAGCAAAGAGTAAATAAAAGCAATTACAGAACCTATTGCCGTGCCTAAGATCGCCATCTTAATAGTTTCAAGCAACAGTGGTACCACTGTTACAAGGTATGACCAGTCAGGGTGCAACATTTGCAAGAAAATATCGGCAAATTCCCCAAAGTTGGCAAATAGAGCACCCAAATCTGTTTTGGTTTCATTAGTTGAAATGAATAGTCCGGCGACAAAAAGCAGCACCCAAAGCCAATTCAAAATTTTAAGCTTTTTCTTAGGTAAAGTCATCAGCTTTTCTTGCTCTGTACTACTCATCTTGATCACCACCGGAATAGATCTGATCAAACGTGGATGCCGGAGTATCTGACATCTTGCCGTCATAAATAATTTCACCAGCACGAACACCAATGACCCGCTTACCGAATTCTTGTGCTAACTGGACGCTGTGCAGGTTAATGACTACCGTCATACCATGCTTTTCATTCAGCATCTGCAAGTCTTTCATCACCCGGCGTGAAGTCTGTGGGTCAAGTGAAGCTGTCGGCTCATCCGCCAAAATAATATCCGGGTTTTGAGTTAAGACACGAGCAATCGCCACTCTTTGTTGCTGACCACCAGACAATTCATCAGCTCGTGAATAAACCTTGTCTTCCAAATCCACTTGCTGGAGTGCATCATACGCGCGCTGCTTATCTTCTTTAGTAAAAAGGTTGAAAGTAGATTTCCAAGTAGGATAATAACCCACTCTGCCTGTTAAAACGTTACGCAGAACACTTGACCGTTTAACCAGATTGAAGCTTTGGAAAATCATTCCAATATGCCGGCGCAGTGTTCTTAACTTTTTACCCTTGGCCTTGGTAATAGATTCACCGTTAACTAAAATATCACCTTCAGTAATATCAATTAAACGGTTAATCGACCGCAAAAGTGTTGATTTGCCGGCGCCGGATAGACCAACAATAACGACAAATTCACCTTTATTAATAGTTAAATTGACGTCTTTTAAACCAACAACATCTTTGCCATAAACTTTCTTCACGTTTTTTAATTCGATTATTGGCTTAACTGCAGAATCTGCCATTATAAACTTCCTTTGTATTCTTTATTTTTTGGTCGATTCAATAATTTTTTCATACTTACGCACAACATTAAAGTCGCTGTCCTTGGTGTGGACATATCCTTCGTGAGTGTAAATACTTTCGATGACCTTTTTACCCTTCTTGGACTTACCGATAGCGATAAATGCCTTAGCCAATTTCTTTCTGAATGATTCACTCATGCTCGGAACAACGGAAATGGTATCGTTCGGAATAGGCTTAGTAAAGTAAATAGGAACAACTTGGCTCATGATCTTAGGATTATCGTCTTTAACAATTGTTCGTGCATCTTCAAAAACAAATGCGGCGTCTGTGTCGCCATTGAGAACATTTAAAACAGCTTGGTCTTGACCAGTTACTGTCACTAGCTTGCAACTCTTGCGCACATCAAGGCCCTTTTCCTTTAATTCAGCAATTGGGAAAACATAGCCAGCTGAAGAAGTGGGACTTTGAATAGAAATAGACTTGCCCTTTAAATCTTTCCAGCTCTTAATTTTTGAATTTTTCTTTGCCACAATTTCAGCGCGATAGAAGTTAACCAGTTCCTTAGTTGGTCGTCCATCAGGTTGCTTAACACCATATCTTTGAGCTTGCAGCAAGACATCTGCTGCTCCCTGCTTATGAGCTAAAATGTAGCCATTTGGCGGCAAGAAACCTACATCAACTTTCTTAGACTTCATGGCCTCAACCACCGTGTTGTAGTCGGTAGACATTGATACATGTACTGGAATGCCTAAACGATCTGACAACATTTTTTCCAGCGGCTTTGCACGAGATTCCAGTTTAGTGGCAGCCTGACTAGGAACGAATTGGACGTTCAAAGACTTAGGCGTGCCAGTATCTTTGCTCTTTTTTTTGTTTGAGCAGGCAGCCATCATGAATGCTACTAAAAAAACAGCGGCACCAGCTAGTATTTTTCTAAATTTTTTCATCATGCCCTCCCAGACATAAAAAAAGACTTTAGCTAAAAACACGAACGTGAATTAAACTAAGTCTTTCAATAACACTTTTACTAAAAAGCGAACAATACCATTTTGAAAGGAACGAAAAGGCTTTTTTGCAAAAACTTCAGTGAACGCCAAGCGCCGTTTTTGCATTACCTTCACCCTCCTTTCGACATACTGTATTTATTCTATCAAATAATAGCAGAAATGTTTTATTTAGAAAAGAGAATTGACTAGAAATCTTATTTTGTTTAAGAAAGTTTATTTAATTCTTAGTATGTAGCCTTTTGAGTTTTTTAAATATTGGGAAATTATTTCTTAGTAGAAGAAACTATTTTATTGTATTGACGAATAATATCGTAGTCACTATCTTTGGCGTATGTATAACCCTCCTGGTTATAAACATTTTCAATAATCTTCTTACCTTCTTTAGACTTGCCAATAGCAATAAATGCTTTAGCCAGTTTCTTCTGGAAAGCTTTTGGCAAACTTGGGATGACTGAAATAGTGTCGTTAGGAATACGCTTAGTGAAGTAAATTGGTACTACTTTGCTCATAATCTTCGGGTCATCATTTTTAACATTGTTACGAGCATCTTCAAATACAAAGGCTGCATCGGTGTCACCGTTTAAGACGTTTAAAACGCCTTGGTCAGCGCCTTTAACAGATACCGTCTTGCAACTCTTGGTTACATCTAAACCCTTTTGCTTTAATTCGGCAACTGGGAAAACATAGCCAGAATCGGAAGTAATATCTTGAACAGAAATTGACTTACCCTTTAAATCCTTCCAACTCTTAATTTTTGAATCCTTCTTAACCAGGATCTCACCACGATAAGAATTAACTAATTCTTTGGTTTGAACACCATTTGGTTGCTTAATGCCATAACGAACAGATTGTAAAAGCAGATCAGCTGCTTTTTGCTTATGCGCCATAATATAGGCATCTGAAGGTAAAAAGCCGACTTCTACTTTCTTAGATTTCATGGCTTCAACTAGTCCGTTGTAGTCCGTTGACATTGAAACATGTACCGGAATCCCCAGACGCTTAGACAATAACTTTTCCATAGGCTTAGCCCGTGCTTCCAACTTGTTAGCTGCTACGCTGGGAACAAACTGCACGTTGAGTGACTTTGGCGTGTTACTGCTTAAACTTGATTTCTTACTTGAATTGGAACATGCGGTAGCACCAACGGTTAATAATAATGCAAAGCATGCTATCAGAAACTTTTTGATTTTGGTCATTTGTTTTTTTACTCCTAATAAATACGTTTACCATAACTTTAATTTTGTTTAAGCATAAACTTCGTTGTCATATTCATGGCAATTTTTTATGTAAATATTCAAATAAAATCAACCTAAATCAACTTCCGTTTCTATTTTTCATTACATCCTCCTGAAATTAAGCAAATAAAAAGGCATGATATGACCAATGTCATATCATGCCCTGGTAGTTATTCTGAAAGAAAAACGAACGGTTAACAAAGCGAGTTGAACAGTACATAAATAGGAAAATAAATTATAAATTCTTCCTGTTACCTTCATTGCCCTCAACCTTCCAAATAGTATAATTACGTTCATTTCATAATGATGATACCATAAATATTCGCAAAATGGCAACAAAATATCAAAATTTATTTTAAAATTGTATAATGAAAGTTATATTTACGAACACTATCATTACATAGTGCTTTAAGGTTCAGTATTCAATACAAAAAAGGCACACGATTTGTTGATCGTATGCTTTTAACTGTATATATAATTATTTTTTGCCACCTTGCGGCTTAAGTGGATTATTATTAACGTCTGTTCTGACAATTAAAACATCAGCCAAAGCATGTTGATTAACATATTCAGTAACTGAACCCATCAACATTCTTTCTACTGCATTTAATCCTGTTGCACCCATGATAATCAAATCATTGTGATGATCTTTAATAAAGTCATAGGAAATAATCGCCTTCGGACTGCCATAACGAATATGATAATCAATATCATCGAAGCCTAAGTTGTCATGAGCCCATTCTTTTAAGCTTTTAAGATATTTTTCTGAATCTTGTGTCATCTGATAAACGGTGTCACCCGTAATCAGTGTATCTTGCATCTCACCCAAAAATTGTCTGGTATCAATGACACTTAAGACATCGATATGCGCATTTTCCGTCATTGCGATTTTAACTGCTTTATCAAAGGATCTTTCTGCTGACTCTGAACCGTCAACTGGAACTAAAATGCTAGCTTTTTTCGTTTCCATGTTCTCACCCTTTTGAAATATAATATTCTTTTGTTTATTTTACCATAATTTCAGTACCCACTTAGGTTTTTTTATAATTGTTTATATACTAGTTTATTGCTAAAATGAGGTGTAATTGTCAAACGCAAAGGTGGAGGTATTCAATGACCCAAAAACTTAAAAATCAATTAATTGGCGTAACAAGCGGCCGTAATTTCCGCGAGCTGGGCGGCTATCAAACTACTGATGGCAAAACAGTTAAAATGCATAAATTACTCAGAACAGCTAACTTGGCAAAACTGGATAAAACTGATCTGAAATTTTTACATGATTATGGCGTCAAGTATGTCGTTGACTTCCGGAGCAAAGATGAAGCTGAAAAAGAACCTGATCGTGTTCCAGAAGGTGCCATTTACAATTTTGATCCGGTATTTAGTGAAGACTTGACCGAGTCATCAAAGGGAATTGATGAAATTCTTAGTCAAAAAAACCAGGATCCCAAAGCCGGATTTGACCACATGTTTTTGGCCTATGATGACATGATTAAAAGCGAGTCTGCTCAAAAAGCTTACCGCCACTTTTTTGATGTACTGCTTGCTAATGACGAAGATAACCAGAGTGTAATTTTCCATTGCACAGCAGGCAAAGACAGAACTGGTTTTGCAGCACTATTGATTTTATCAGCACTTGGTGTGCCATTTGAAACTATCAAAAAAGATTACCTGTTAACAAACGTTGCCACCAAAGACTTTGTCCATGATTTTTTGCAAAAAGCCAAAGATGAAGGGGCAAATGACGTTACAGTAAATATCCTAAAAGACTTGCAAACCGTGCACTCCGAGTACATTGACTTTGTAGTTTCAACTATAAATAAAAATTATGGTAGCGTTGAAAACTACTTACATGATATTATGAGATTAACTGATGATGAAATCAGTAAGTTACGTGAAATATATTTAAAATAGGTTTAAATGGTAAGGAGAAATTTTATGACTAAAACAAAGACTGTTTATTTTGGTGCTGGTTGGTTTAACGATAAGCAAAACGACGCTTACAAGAAGACAATGAAAGCTTTAGAAGAAAACCCAACCATTGACCTGGAAAACAGCTATGTTCCTTTAGATCATCAATACAAAGGCATCAATGTCGAGGAGCATCCCGAATATCTGCGTGATCGTGAATGGGAAACCGCTACTTACCGCGGTGACTTAACCGGTATTAAGACCAGCGATGTTATGATCGGCGTCTATTTACCAGATGAAGAAGATGTAGGTCTCGGTATGGAATTGGGTTATGCGCTGTCCCAAGGAAAATACATTGTATTGGTTATTCCTGATGAAGACTACGGCAAACCAATCAATTTAATGAGTTGGGGCGTTTGCGATATTGCACTTAAGCTCAGTGAAGTGAAAGACTTTGATTTCAATAAACCTCGTTTTGACTTTTATGATGGAGCTGCTTATTAAATAGAGCAGTGTTCATACAAAAATTAAATAAGACACATAAAAACCGTTTCTGTTGAGACGGTTTTTATGTGAGCAAGGTATGATTGTTCAAGGCACTTTAGCTTAGTG
>NZ_CALYQV010000026.1 GCF_945290125.1 uncultured Lactobacillus sp.
TGATAAACTTAAACTTTTGGCTAATTGTTGAGTTGTTATAGCCTTATTATTAACACATTCTCTAACCAATCTGTTATAAACTCGATTTTTTGCAATTTCCATTTTTGCCTTCCTGAAATGACATCTTATTAACGAAAAAACCTGATCAAAATGATCAGGCTTACACAAAAATCTTGAATAATAGTTGCATTCAACGCAAAAGTATTATATTGTCAAAGTGGTCAAACTTTGTAAGAAGGGTACTATTTATTTAGTCGCCCTTTTTATTTTGCGCAGTTTTTTTATTATAGAGGGCTTTACCAGCTTTAACATCTTCCCATGTCCCAATTTTGGTTCCTTCTGAGTAATAACCGTCTAGCACACCTATTTGTTGGAAAACAGTCTGCTTATAAGCAACTTTAGCATTATATTCGGTAATATCAACATCTGCTAAAGATTTATGCAGAGCAGTCAATGGATCCATGTCCTTACCACCGGAGGTAAATAAAGTACCGTGAGAATTTAAAATGAACCCATTTCTTAAAGCCTTAGCACCTAATTTCTTTATTTCAGCGGAAACATATTCTGCCAGTTCTTCAGTGCACATTGGATGCCAATTTAAAGTACGAATTTCTTTTAACTTTTGAGTTGCTTCGGTTACATTTGGCATATTTAAGCCACTCGTACCCCAGAACATACATTGATCAGCATGTGAGTGAAAAACACACTTAATTTCAGGATTAGCATCATATATTGCTTCATGCATATTAATTTCTCTGGTAACCTTACCGGTGCCAGAAATCACTTTACGCGTATGAGGTTCAATGACAAGAATTTGATCTGCATTCAAGTAACCCATATAAGCTTCTGACATCATTGTTGGTGTCATCACATAAAAGAATTTTCCAGTTTCATCTTGAACCTTAATACTGATATTGCCACCAACAATGTTAGTGTCTCTACGTTCCATTACTTCACGGACAACTTTTGCTAAATCATTTCGCTCGTATTCAAAAGGAATTCTTCCTGCAGGATATTTCATAAATTATTTTTCCTCCTCATTTTATTTTTAGTTGACATACTTTTTTTGGTAAAAAGGGTATCACTTCCCTTCTTGTTAATTAGTAATCCTAAAATAATAACGAAGACATTTATCCAATAAATTTTAGAAATAATTGCATAACTGAATAAACCAAATGTTAAAAAACTTAAACAAGTCCAAAAGACTTTTTTGTTCATTAATTTATCCATTATTTAGTCCTACTTTAATTTACTGTATTTCAGGGCTGGAATTGGATTTTTCTTAAATGAACGATAAAGTAACCAGAAAAGAGCAAGTAATGCAACTAAGCCAATAATTGCCCAAATATTACCTTTTCCTGCCCATGCCATCACAAATCTCAATTCTGGAGCTTCAATTGAACTCCATGATACTTGTGATCCTGCAGGTACTTTAATAGAAGTGCTGGATTTTGCTAATTTTGTAAAGATATTAGCAAAATATGATGCACCATAAAGAAAAACAGGTTCATAGATAACACCTAAAACAAGCATTCTCAAAAGATTACCACCAGTAAGAAGCAATCCACCTACACCAATACAGTAATTGATGACACCTGCAATTGGGAGAATAGTATTACCAGGCAAAATCGCTGCATAAACAATTGATACTGGGATCATTAACACCATAGTTACCCATAACTCGGTACTTTGTCCCAAAATAGGCCAATCTAGTCCGATTGAGAACGTTCTACCTTTAACGTGTTTTTTCATAAAGTCACTCATAGTAGAACCAAATGGAGTTAAAGCATCCATGAAAAATTTTGCCATAACTGGAAAAATAGCCATGACAGCACCAACAGTTACGGAAAGATTAAGTGCGTCACCTATGCTGTAACGACCTGCTAGCGCAAGAACTAATCCAATAATTGCTCCCATTGTCACTGGTTCACTGAATACACCAATTTTACGTTTTAATGAAGAAGCATCCCATTTACGATTAAAAATTGGTATATAATCCATCAATTTATTAATAGGAGACATTATAATTGCCGTAAACGCTTCAATGTGAGTTACAGTAACTCCCTCATAACCAAGCATATTGGCAATTTCTTTACTCCACATATCACCTAATTTCAAACAAATTACAACTTGGATAGCTCCACAGATGAAACCCCAGATTAAACTGCCAGAAATTTGATAAACCATATAACCAGTTAAGGCGATACCCCATACATTCCACATATCGGCATTCATTGTATCCGTCATTTTAGCCAATAGCATGACCAGATTGACTACAATTTCTACTGCAAAAAACAGAAAAGCTAATGTCCAGCTCCATGTAATAGCAGCAGCACCAGTCCAGCCAAAATCAACTGCTGGCAGATTAATGCCAGTATATTTAGCTAATGCTTTGGCTGCCGGACTAACAGTTTCAGTCAATTGATTAATGGCCATTGACATCCCAATAAATCCGGTACCTAAATAAAGACCTGAAAGTATCGCTTTAGATGGTTTCATTCCAAAGATTAATCCCAAAATTATAATTAAAATTGGAATCAAAACCTGAGCACCAACTCCCAAAATTCCTTGAACTATACCGTTCCAATCCATTTAACTCACCTCTATTTACAGATTATTTTGCCTGTTTAACAATATCCGCCACATTTTGATTAGCTTCTTCCTGCCCCATTCCGGTCAACCAGGGCAAACCCACCATTCCTACAACGTTGTTGGCGTCAAGGACTTCCTGCAGTTCAACATCAGCTTGTGCTATACCAACATAAATAATGACACTGCTATCATTTTCAATTGTTGTCTTGGCCTCACCAATTGGCTCAGGTGTAGCCTTCGCCAATTGATCTAAACCATTTTCTGTCAAATAATCATTAATTTTATTTGCTACTTGGGGACTGGTAGCAACACCAGTTCCACAACAAACCAAAATAGTTTTCATTTTATTACCTCTTTAAATTTATTTTTGACAATTTGAAGCATATCTTTAGTGTTTCTTGTATCCATATAAAGTTTGACAAAATCCTTATCTTGAAATGCAGATATTATTTGTGCTAATAGTTCAGGTTGTTTTGACCCGTTTTTAAGGCCTAAAAATAAGAAATCATTAGCATCCATGTCTGCATTATCTCCCATTTGTTTAAGCTTTAATGGCTTAATGGTACGACCAATATAAATAAATGGCTTTTCAACATATTGTGGATCAACATGTGGTAAGGCTAGTGAAACCTGTGGAAATTTAAGTCCAGTTGGATATGAAAGCTCCCTCTTTTCCAAATTTGATATGTATCCAATCCTGGCAAAATCAAGTTTAATTGCACGAGAACCAACTAAATCAAAAAGTTGTTCTTCTGTTTCAACTGAAATATTTAAATCAATTAATTTTTGATAAAACACTGCAAGACCTCCTTTCACTTTGAATACGTTTTCAATATAATACTAAGTTCGAACAATGTCAACCTTAATTTAACAAAGTGTAACAAAGTTGAACTTTATATGTTATAAAATGTTTGATATACTACTAAAGTAATGATAAAATCGGTAAAAAGAAGTGATTATTTGAGTTTACAAGAAAAAAGATTAACAGAGATAAACATTCTGTTACGTAAAACCGGTTTTATGACGACAGTTGACATTGCTAAAAGTTTGAATGTTTCTTCAATGACCGTAAGACGTGACCTAAAGCGTTTAGAAGAACAAGGAAAAATTACAAGAATTTATGGCGGTGCACAAAGTAACTCTCGAACTGAGTCAACTACAAATGAAAAATTGCAAAAAAATATTTCTGAAAAAAAAGAGATTGCTAAATTATTAGCAAAGCAAGTAACTAATAATTCAACAATTTTTTTAGGGGCCGGTACAACTTTGTTAATGTCTGTTCCTTTATTACTTTCGAAGAATTTAACTTTTGTAACTAATAGTTTGCCGGCATTTAATGAAATTAATAAAAGTAAATGTCGTCTATTTTTGACAGGTGGGGAACTACATAGGAACACAGAAGAATTTTTGGGTGAAAAAGCTGAAAACATCTTTGAGGGTTTAAATTTCGACTATGCATTGTGCTCAACTAATGGAATCTGTGATAATAGTGTAACTACTAGTACAATACCCGAAGGAAATATTCAAAATATAGCAATTTCCCATGCAAAAATGTCTTTCATAGTGGCAGATCATACCAAACTAAATCATTCTGATATCATCACCTTTCGTGATCTCGATAAATTTGATCTTTTGGTTACGGATCCGAAAGTTACTCCTGAAGATGTTAAAAAATATTCAAAATATATTAAAATCATACATTAACTTATAGGTTAGGAACAAAAATGGAAATTACAGTTACAGTTAATCCTTCAGTAGATCGTTTATACGAGTTAAAGCAGCTGAAAGTAGGACAATTAAATAGGGTTCAATTGATCAAAAAAATGGTCGGTGGTAAAGGCATCAATGCTGCCAGAGTTTCTGCTAATCTTGGAGCCAAAACTGTAGCCACAGGGTTCTTAGCTGGCTCAAATGGCAAATATATTTTAGAACAAGCTAAAAATGACCAGTATAAATGTAAATTTATTGAAACTAACGGTAACACCAGAAATTGTTACACTATAATTCAAAGTAACGGTGAAAAAACAGAAATAAACGAGTATGGAGACCATATTTCTCTACAATATTTCAATCAATTATTAGAGACTATAGAGCAATTAATTACTAAAAATAGCGTTGCAGCAATTTCTCTAAATGGCAGTTTCCCTCCTAGTGAGATTCATAATTTTTATCCGCAAATAATTGCCAAAGTTCGTGAACTTAATCCAAATATTAAAATCGTTTTGGATACTTCTGGAGAAGCCCTAGCTGACGTCCTAAACAGTCACTTTTTACCAGACTTCATAAAGCCCAATGAAACAGAAGTAGCAGAATTATTATCTTTTCCTGTTACTAAAAATTACAACGTAATAAAAGAAGAAATATTAAAAAGCAAACTGAAAAGAATTCCAAATATAATCGTATCTTTAGGAGAAAAAGGGGCACTCTTTAAACATGAACATGATTTTTATAGTGTTAAATTAAAACCAGTAAAAGTAGTTAATACTGAGGGCTCAGGTGATTCACTTGTTGGTGGTCTTTTATATGCCTTAGGTAAAAACTATGGATTTCAAGAAGCCATCAAATGGGCCATTGCATCTGGAACTGCTAATGCAATGGAAACCAAAACTGGCTTTGTACAGCTCAGCAAAGTACTCGAAATTATTAAAACCATTAAAATTGAACGAATTGCTGATTAACAATTTTTTTAACTGTCATGCTTAATAATTATAAAAGCAAAATTAGTTCTTGACTTTAATTTTTTATTTTTTTATAATACTGTTATCAAAGTTGGAGGTAATTCTAATGGTTACATTTAGTAAGCAACTAAATAATCGTTATTATCTTAGCTACTATAGATAAGAGTTTGAGTTCATCTAGGTGAATTCAAACGAAACTAAGTTTGAATTTATCTATGATGGCTAGGACTCTTTTAGTACGGTTAGCCACATAGCTTTCTAAGTGGCTAACCACAATCCAATTATTTGTTGGCAATTTAATTTCTGTGTACCCGCTTAGAAGTAAGTGGGTATTTTTTATGGAGGCACAAAATGCGTTTTAGAAAACTAATTACAGGAATTACAATTGTTAGTTTAATGGCTTTAGGAGGCTGCAGCAGTAAGAAAGCTAGTAAAAGTCCAGACGTGAAACACGTGGGCGTTTTGCAAGTAGTGCAGCATCCTTCTCTAGATAAAGCATACAAGGGCTTTAAAAAGGGCTTGAAGGAAAGTGGCTTTGTAGAGGGTAAAAATCTTAAGATTGATTACCAGAACGCTCAAAATAATCAAGATAATTTGAAAAGTATGAGTGAAAAACTGGTCAACGAAAAGTCAGATTTGATTTTAGGGATTGCTACACCGGCAGCGCAAAGCGTGGCGAATGCAACGCAGAAAATCCCAACTGTTGTCACTGCTGTAACTGATTTAAAAGCCGCTAAATTAGTTAATTCAGATGAGAAACCGGGTAGAAATATCACGGGCACAACAGATATGGTTTCAATTAAACGTCAGATCAAGTTGCTGTTGTCAATTGTGCCCAAGGCTAAAACTATCGGTATCATGTACAACGCTGGTGAATCAAACTCCAAAATTCAGGCTGACTTAGCAACAGCTGCACTAAAAAAAGCAGGAGTTAAAGTTTTGATCAAAACTGCAAATACGACTAACGATGTCCAACAAGTAACAGAAACTCTGGCTTCAAAAGTTGACGGTATTTTCGTTCCTACAGATAATACCTTTGATTCAGCAGCTTCAGTAGTTGGCAAAGTAGTTAAAGAAAAGAAAGTTCCTCTAGTAGCAAGTTCAGTTGATCAAGTCAAAACTGGCGGCTTAGCCTCAATCGGAATTGATTACGAATTATTGGGAGAACAAACAGGGAAAATGGCTGCGAAAATTTTATCTGGCAAAGCTAAACCTGCAAACATGCCAGTCGAAAAAGCACACGATATGAAATTAGTGGTGAACAAAAGTATGGCTAAAGCACTTGGAATTGATCCTAAATCAATTAAAGCTCCAAAATAAATTTGAAATAGACTGCCACAAGGGCAGTTCTTTTCATGTAAAACAATAACCAAGCTTAGAATTTTTACCCAAGATAATTTTAAAAAATCTGCTTAGGTTGAACATCTATTACAATTAATTTTATTATTCCTTGACTTTTTCTTCTTTATTTTTTATAATCTTCTCATTAAGGTTGGAGGTTGATCTTAATGAAATATTATATTAAACACGTCTCACAACTGAATAATCGTTATTACTTTAGCTATTTTAGATAGGGTTTGGGTTCATCTAGACGAATTCAAACCAGATTCAAGTTTTGAATTTATCTATGATGGCTAAAGTCCTTTAGTTGCGGTTAGCCACATAGCTTTCTAAGTGGTTAATCACAAATAATTATTAATGAAAATAATGCTTGTACACCCACTTAAAAATAAGTGGGTGTTTTTACGTTATGAAGATTAGATTTACGGAGGAAGAAAAATGCAAATTAAAAAATTAGTTATGGGAATGGCCTTAACCGGTCTACTGCTCTTAAGTGGTTGCAATAACAAAAAGTCTGGCAGTACAGCTACTGTCAAACATGTCGGTATACTGCAAGTAGTGCAACATCCCTCATTAGATGAAGCTAACAAAGGCTTTAAAGAAGGTCTGAAAGAGAAAGGCTATGTTGAAGGTAAAAATCTAAAAATCGATTACCAAAATGCGCAAAATAGTCAAGACAATTTGAAGAGCATGAGTGAAAAACTAGTCAACGAAAAATCAGATTTAATTTTAAGTATTGCCACCCCAGCAGCACAAAGCGTAGCAAATGCGACCCAAGATATTCCGATTGTGGTCACTGCCGTGACTGATCTGAAAGCTGCCAAACTAGTTAATTCAGATACAAAACCTGGCAGAAATGTCACAGGAACTACTGATATGGTTTCAATTGATAAACAAATCAAATTACTTTTATCAATTGTGCCTAAGGCGAAAACAATTGGCATTATGTACAATGCGGGCGAAGCCAATTCTAAAATTCAAGCTGATTTAGCTGTCAAGGCGCTTAAAAAAGCTGGAGTCAAAGTCTTAATTAAGACGGCCAACACTACAAATGATGTTCAACAAGTCACTGAAACTTTGGCCGGAAAAGTACAGGGAATTTACGTACCAACAGACAATACTTTTGCCTCTGCTTCTTCAATTATTGGTAAGGTTGTTAAGGAAAAGAAAATCCCGCTAGTAGCTGGTTCAACGGACCAAGTTAAAACTGGCGGTTTGGCTTCTATTGGAATAGATTATGAGGCACTCGGTAAACAAACCGGTAAAATGGCCGCTAAGATTTTAGATGGTAAAGCTAAGCCTAAAGATATGCCAGTTGAAAGGGCAACTGATTTGAAATTGGTAGTTAACAAGAAAATGGCAAAGGCACTTGGAATTGATCCTGCTTCAATTAAAGCACCTAAGTAAATTAAAGAAAGGCAGCGTGAAATAAAAGTTATGTTAAATACATTTTGGGAGTTATTACTTTCGTCTACTTCGCAAGGACTACTTTGGTCATTAATGGCAATCGGTGTTTATTTAACTTTTCGAATATTAGATTTAGCCGACATGACGGCTGAAGGCAGTTTTCCCTTAGGGGGAGCTGTTGCGACGATGTGCATTATTAAAGGTATTAATCCGATATTGGCAACAATTGCCGCATTTATTGGCGGGTTGATTGCGGGACTAGTTACTGGAATTTTGAACACCAAATTGCGTATTCCTTCTTTATTAGCAGGAATTATTACAATGACTGGATTATACTCCATTACTTCCAGAGTAATGCAAAACGCTGCCAACGTTTCATTGCTAGGCAAAAAGACGGTCTTTACAATTGCGCAAAATTGGGGCTTAAGTCGTAACAATGCTGTAATTGCAATGGGACTGATAATTGCACTTTTAGTTATTATGCTACTCGTCGTTTTCTTTAAAACTGAAATTGGCCTAGCTATGAGAGCTACTGGTGACAATCCGCAAATGAGTGCTGCCAACGGCATTAAAACACAAGGAATGAAAATTTTAGGTTATATGATTTCTAATGGCTGCATTGCCTTGTCAGGTGGACTGTTAGCACAAAATAACGGCTTTGCCGACCTTAACTCCGGTGTTGGAACTCTTGTTATCGGACTAGCTTCAATTATTATTGCAGAAGTACTTATTCGCAATCTGTCAATTGGTGGTCGTTTACTTACTTTAGTTGTAGGTGCCATCATTTATAGATTGATTTTAGCCTTGGTATTCCAGATGAATGTAGAACCGTCTGATGCAAAATTAGCTTCAGCTTTAGTTTTAGTTGTGTGCTTAACTTTGCCGAATTTCCATTTACCACGCAATCTTAAAGGAGGAAAGCAAAATGCCAGAAGTACTAAAGATTAAAAATTTACATCAAACTTTTGAACAGGGAACTGTTAATGAAAACCGGGTTTTACGCGGAATTGACCTTAATTTAGAAGCCGGAGATTTCGTGACTATCATTGGTAGTAATGGTGCTGGTAAGTCTACCCTGCTCAATAGTATTGCCGGAACGCTGCCCATTCAAGAAGGACAAATTATTCTAAAAGGTACCGATATTACAAAACTGCCTGTTACTAAAAGAGCAAAAAATATTAGTCGCGTTTTTCAAGATCCTAAAATGGGAACTGCGGTCAGATTAACTGTGGAAGAAAATTTGGCTTTAGCCATGAAGCGCGGACAGCACCGGAGGTTTCGACCTGGTGTTAAAAGTCAGGACAGAAAATTTTTCAAAAAGCAGCTTGCTCAACTCAATTTGAATCTAGAAAACCGCTTGGAAACTGAAATAGGATTGCTTTCAGGTGGTCAAAGACAAGCCATTACCCTTTTGATGGCAACGCTGCAACGGCCAGATTTGATTTTACTAGATGAACATACTGCTGCCCTTGACCCGCAAACTTCAATAACGGTCATGCAATTAACTGAAAAATTGATATCTGAACAGCATTTGACAGCATTTATGGTTACTCATAACATGGAAGATGCTATCCGCTACGGCAATCGTTTGATCATGTTGCATCAAGGTCGTGTAGAAATCGATTTGGCTGGTGAAGATAAGCAAAATCTAACTGTGCCTAAGCTAATGGAATTATTCCAAAAACACGTCGGCTCAGGCCTTGAAGATGATACGATTTTACTGGCATAATAAATATGCAAATTAAAATGAGGAACAGCTTTTAACTACTTTATAAGTTTTTAATTTCCTTAAAGCTTAAATATAACAATTACAACTAATTAATTTTATTAAATCTAATAAAGCCTACTAATGACTAATAATCATTAGTAGGCTTATTTTATTTATTAAACTAATACACTACTTCAACGTTATTCTTTTCAAATAATTTATTGTATTTTTTATCAGGTTTTTTATCAGTCACTATCGCAAAAATTTGACTTAATTCACAATCTTTATAAGGAAAAACCAGCCCCATTTTATTGCTGTCAATTAACAAAACCAACTTTTTGGTGCATTCAGTCAAAGTACGCTTTAGGCTGGATTCAGATTCAACTTTGTCAGTAACGCCATATTTTAAACTAAAACCACGACAGGATATGAAAGAAATGTCAAAGACATAATTTTTTAAATTTCTGGCTGTTAACATTCCACTCGAATAGGTGTCTCTTACATTGCCACCCATGATATTAACTTTGTTTTGAGTATGCAAACTCAAATAAGTGGCTGTTTCCAAGTTGGTGGTTGTAATGTTTAAGTCGTTAAAAGCATCAAGACTTTTGGCTAATACGTTGGCTGTACTGCTACTGTCTAAAAAGATGCTTTGCCTATTTTCAACATAACCAGAAGCTAATGCAGCGATATATTTTTTCTCGTTTAAATTAAGATGTTGCTTGATTGTTGTTGGAGTTTCAATCTCATTCGGTTTTAAAACCAGCGCTCCACCATGAATTCGTTGCACAAGGCCATTATTTTCGAGTTCTTTCAAGTCTCGTCTAATAGTACTGGCACTATAATGCATTACTTTTGCTAAGTCACTAATTGTTAAAAAATTTCTGTCCTTTAAGGTAGTTAATAATAATTTCTGTCTATCTTTCATCTTTAACCTCCACAACAAAATGATTAAAAAGTGTCAAAACTTGGAAAATAATCACCAAATTTTGACGTTTTTTCAATAAAGCTACCATCTATTGAAAAAGCAAACAATTACTTTAACATTGTATTTGTAAGCGAATACAAAAATGGAGGTTTTAAAAAAATGACGTTAGTAACTTTAAATGATATTTTACCAAAAGCCAAAAAAGAGGGGTATGCAATAGGTGCTTTTAATTATGCAGACATGAACACTGCACGAGGAATTGTTGCAGCTGCTGAAGAAGAAAAATCCCCAGTTGTGTTGCAAATAGCTGAATCACATTTTCCTTATTTGCCACTAAGAGAAGGTGGTAAATTAGCTTTGGATTTAGCAGAAAATGCCAGTGTTCCCGTTGTTGTTCACCTTGACCATGGTACAGACATGGAAACTTGCATTAAAGCACTGAGAATGGGATTCAGTTCTGTAATGCTCGACTTTTCCCAAAAGCCTCTTGCAGAAAACATTAGCAAGACAAAAGAAATTGTTGATTTTGCTCACGCATTAGGAGCAAGTGTAGAAGGTGAAGTTGGCGTGATGACCAGAGATGCTGGTAATGGTAAGCCCGACTACAATAACTTAACGGACAACTACACTACTGTAAGTGAAGCTAAACAATTTTATGAAGAGACCGGAATTGATGCAATGGCAATTTCATATGGTACGGTTCACGGAATATACAGGGAAAAACCCGTACTAAACTTTAATAGACTGCATGAAATTGCTGAAGCAGTACCAGTGCCACTCGTCGTTCACGGAGGTTCCGGATTAACGGATGAAGAATACAAAAACTCAATTAAAAATGGCATTAGCAAAATTAATTATTATTCAGTCATGTCATTTAATGTTACTAACGGATTAAGAGAATACCTTGATAGCAAAAAAGAGCAGCAGGTTTTCTTATATAATGCTGATCTAAAAATTATGGAGTTAGTAAAAGATGACATCAAAAATAAAATTGCAGTTTTTGGTTCAGCTAACAAGGCATAAATAATGAATAGTTTCCTAATTATTACTCATAGTACTTTGGCTGAAGGCTTTTATAATAGCACTAAATTTCTTAGTGGCTTAACTACTAATGTTAAATTTATTGATGCATACGTTGATGAGAGCGATTGGACTAAGGAAGCTGAAAAAATTATTTCAAGTCAAGATAAAGACAAGCAGTTGATTGTGTTAACTGATATTTATGGTGGAAGCGTTAATCAAAAAATGACTTTAATGCTGGCAAAATATCACTTTATCTTGATCACAGGAGTCAATTTGCCTTTAGTTTTATCACTAGTATTAGAAACGCAACCCTTAACTAAGGAAAAATGCGAGAATCTGGTTGAAGAAGCCAGAAGGCAATTGCAAATTATTGAGCCAATCAAATCGGACAGTAATGAAACTGATAGTGACTTTTTAAGTTGATAAGGAAGTAATGAATTATGATTAAAGAATTGCGAGTTGATGATCGCTTAATTCATGGCCAAGTGGCATTAACCTGGCCCGGGCATTTAGGAACTTCCCACATAGTTGTGGCTAACGATGCGGCGAGTAAAAATGAAATGCAGCAGAGTGCATTAAAAATGTCCGTTCAAGGTACAGCTAAAGTTCTGGTAAGAGACGTAGATGGAGCAATAAAGCTTTTTCAAAATCCTAAAGCCAAAAGTATTCCAATGTTTGTTGTAGTCAACCAGGTAAAAGACGCGGAAAGAATCTATTCGGGACTAAATGGTCAACAAATTGAAAGGATTAATATTGCAAACGTTGGCCGCTTTGATGGTGTAGACAAAAATCTCAAAACAGAAATCAATGGTTCGATTTTATTAACCACAGCTGACAAAGACGCAGCTAACAAGCTGTTAAATTCTGGAGCCAATGTTGTACACCAAGTTATACCTACAGACAAGGCAGAAAAATTCTCTAATTTATTAAAGGAGTAATGATATGTCGAATAATATAATTTTAGCCGCATTTTTATGTGGCTTAGCCGAATTTATTTGCTACGGTGGTGACTGGTTGTTAGGACAAAACATGGCAGACCAGCCTATTGTTGTGGGACCATTAGTCGGCTTGCTCTTAGGAGATTTACAAACCGGAATTATTTTAGGTGCCATGCTGGAAGCAACATTTATAGGTGCTGTAAATGTAGGCGGTGCTGTATCCTTAAACCCTTCAGTAGCAACCGTACTGGCTGTTGCTTATGCCATAATCGGTGGCGGTGACACAAAAGCTGCTGTAGCTTTAGCAATTCCAATGGGACTATTAGGTGGCCTGCTTGAAGTTGGAACCTATGTTTTATTTTCACTGTTTCAAGATTCCTGGACTGACGCAGCAGACAAAGCTAACGAAAAGAAATTAATCTGGCTTCATTATGGTGTTTGGTTTGCCAGATCACTAGTTTTCTTTGTAGCTGTATTTATTACCGTTGTGATTGGTGTTAAACCTGTTGCAGCATTTATTAAATCCCTGCCTTCTTTCGTGGAAAACGGCTTAGGTCTGACAGGTGGTTTGCTTCCAGCTGCCGGTTTCGCAATGCTTCTCAGCATGGTTTGGGAAAAGAAACTTGCAGTTTGGTATTTTCTAGGCTTTATTTTAGTTGAATATGTAAAACTGCCACTGCTGGCTGTTGGAATCATTGGCTTGGTTTTTGCAGTAGTCTTTGCATTTTATGATAAAGATATTTTTGACCTTAAACACAGCAAAACTGATACAAACAGTAATAAATCAGCCAGTCAGCAAGAAGAAGAGGACTTTCTATCATGACACAAGAATCTGCAACTAATAATAAAATTTCACCTACTGATAAAAAATTACTTCGTAAACTTTATCTTAGGTCTTTAACAATCGGTGCACCTTTACAATATGCCAACGAATATGGCTCAGGATTTGAGTATTCACTGTTACCATTTATTGATCATTACTATAAAAATGGCTCTGAAGAAAAACGGCAGGCACTAAAAAGACATATTGTTTTTTATAATATCACTCAATATGTGGGAACTTTTTGCCAGGGTTTAGTTGCCTCAATGGAAAAACAAGCTTCCCAGCATAAAGACTATGATGTTTCTTCAATCAGCGCCGTCAAGGCTAGTTTAATGGGGCCAATGTCCGGTATTGGCGACACTTTATTTTGGGGTATTTTAAGAGTTATTGCCGCTGGAGTCGCAATGACATTTGGAATGCAGGGTAACATTTTAGCTCCTTTCGTATTTTTATTAATCTACAACATCCCTGCACAGTGGTGTCGCTGGGAAATGACTAAATTAGGATTCTCAGTAGGCTCTGAATATATCACTGAAATGTATTCATCTGGTTTGTTGACAATTTTTACAAAGGCCGCTAGAACGCTAGGACTAATAATGCTTGGAGGGATGACAAGCAGCCTTGTCCAATTCAAGACAAAATTAGTATTTCATGTTGGTGGCGGTCAAGTGATCAACGTCCAAAATATTTTGGATTCTCTTCTTAAGGGGTTAGTGCCATTGCTAATAACTCTAGGCTGCTACTGGTTAATAGCAAAGAAACACATTAATTTCACGGTTGTTATCTTAGGCCTAATTATTTTCTGCATTTTATTAAGTGCATTAGGCATAGCCTAAACAATATAACTAAATTTAAATTAAATAATGGCAAGACTTTCTCAATTGAAAATCTTGCCATTTTTAATCTTGTCAGGTTAAATTTTATTTTATATTTTTGTGCCCTTGCCTCTAATAATCTGAGCAATGTCTAAACAGGTTTCTTTGGTTTGCTCTAAATAACCTAAACGGTCAAAAAAGCCGTGATCTAACCCTTTATACAAAATCTCTTGATACTCTTTGCCACACTTTTGCAATAATCTGGCAAAATATTTATTACTTGGTAAAAAGTAGTCAAACTCTGCTTCTATTAAAGTGATAATGGGCAGATTCTTAAAATCTTGAGCATATACTGGACTAACTAGTGGATCTGTAACTAAACTCTTATCAATATAAAGTGGCCTCATTAAGTTGGTAATATACATTATTTTGTTTAATCTGGTATGAATAAAGTTTTTATGTTTCTCGTTCATTTCGTATAATGAATAATCCCACTGGTAAAGTGTTTGAGAAATTTTTTGTAAATCAAGCGCACCATAAATTGAAATTATTTGCTTTATATAATGTTTTTCATCAAGTAGCCCACATCCAACGGCTAAGTTGCCTCCAGCACTATCACCAGCAACAAAGATTTGTGAATTGTCAAAACCTAAATATTTTTGGTGGCTAACAATCCACTCCACTGCTTCACAAGAATCATGCAATGCACCTGGAAAGGGAGTTTCAGGAGCCAAACGATAATCAAGAGAAATAACAGTGCAGTTAGCCTGTTCTGCAATTAACCGGCATTGATTTAGCAATGTGGAACTATTGCCTCCAATAAACCCACCACCATGCAGATATAAACAGGCATTAGGTGTGCAATGGACACTAGCAGGCCTGCAAACTATAGCAGGTATATACCTATTTTGACATTGAATCAGAATACTTCTTTCACTAATTTGTGAATTGGTCAAATCTTTATTGGGTGAACCCATGTCATCTCTTACGTTTTGGAAGTCGATAGTGCTTAAATCAATACGAGCCATGGCGCTTTGGTCAGAAAGAGCTGGTTTATTTTTAGTTCTTTCTAAAACTTTAGGGTCCAGTAAGCCCCATTTTTCTCCGTAAGCCGTGCTTCTGATAATCATGGTTATCCCTCCAAGACTCTAAACCAAATTGCATTTTTTTACTTTAATAATATACTAACATTTAATAGGAATACTTCATATAGATAATTGTAATTATCAGCTTTTAACTTGAACTTTATCTGAGCAATTTGTTTTTGTGAGAAAATATTTCTTAGTGGCCTCAACACTGCCTTTAATAACTAGACAGGTTGAATTATTTTTTCTGATATAAAAGTGAATTCTAGTAAAATTATCATTCTTATCTTCAGGTTCAAGCTCTATTTTTTGATATTTAGCTAAATTACTGTTCAGGCTGCCAATCATAAAAGCCTGATTATTACCTAAGCATTACCTAAGCCCTCCGGAACAAAACCACAAAATAATATTAGCAAGATTATTGAAATTAGTTCTAACTTGGCATATTTTGCCTGTGACCAAAATAAGATAACTATCATGACTGAAACAATCACTGCCATTATCATTCTTACATAATTAGTGCGAGCCATAACAATAATTTTATTTGCATTTTTAAGACCGTTAACAATTATAATCAGAACGAACCCTAGTATTATCACTGCTTCGTCCATTTATCTTACCATTCAGCAATAGTACCATCATAATTAACCCAAGATGGATTATTCCATACCAGTCCTTCTTGAGCTACTTCTTTGATCTTATCTTCATCCATTTCAATTCCAAGACCTGGTCCCTTAGGAATATCAACGAAACTGTCTTTATACTGAAAAATTTCTTTATTCTTTACGAAATCGAGCAAGTCAAATCCTTGATTATAGTGAATTCCTAAACTTTGCTCCTGAATAAACACGTTGGGCGTGCAAGCGTCAACTTGGAAAGTGGCAGCTAACGCTACCGGACCATACGGAGCATGAGGCGCAACGGCCATATCACATGCTTCTGCCATTGCGGCTATTTTACGTTCTTCCAGTAAACCGCCACAAAGTGAAATATCTGGCTGAACTATATCAACTGCACCTTGTTTGAAAATATTTTTAAATCCCCATCTGGTATATAGCCTTTCTCCTGTTGCAATTGGTGTTGAAACTTCATTTGCAATTTGAGCAAAATACTCTTCGTTTTCGGGCAAAACTGGCTCTTCAATAAACATCGGATGATATTCTTCTAAAGCTTTAGCTAAAACTTTTGCCATTGGTTTGTGCACGCGGCCATGAAAGTCAATTCCAATGGACATGGCATTGCCAAACTTTTCTCGAATAGAAGCAACCCTTTCGACAGCTGCGTCTACCTTTTCCAGTGAATCAATGTAATGCATTTCAGAAGTGGCATTCATTTTCACCGCTCTGAAGCCTTTATCCCATCGCTCCTGAGCCATTGCCACTACATCAGACGGACGATCTCCGCCAATCCAAGAATAGACTTTAATCTTATCCCTCACGGCTCCGCCTAAAAGTTCGTAAACAGGTAGATTTAAAGCCTTGCCTTTAATATCCCACAAAGCCATTTCTATACCTGAAATTGCAGTGCCATTAATTGGGCCACCACGAAAGAATGAGCGATGAAGCCGTTACCAAATTCTTTCAATTTCAAAAGGATTTTTGCCAATTAACTTGCTACACATTTCTTTTACGCCAGTCACAACAGTTTCAGTTTTAGTTCCAGAAACTAGTTCTCCCCAGCCCGAAATACCTTCATCAGTATTAATCTTAATAAAAATCCATCTGGGCTTTACTTTATAAACAACAAAATCAGAAATCTTCATAATAATTTATCCCCATATCTAAAGTTAATCTTTTGCCTTCATAGCATTTTCTGCTGCTTCGGCCTCTTTATTGATGTGTTTAACTTTATCAGAGTAGTACCAGGTCAGTGCAATTACAATCAATAAAACGGGAACGCAAAATTCAGGATGCCAAGTAAAGCAAAAATAAACTATAAAGCTTTGAATCATTGATGTGGCAGCAAAAGATGAAATTAACAAACTGCCACCAGTAGATAATTTGATCCCTACTGATTTAGCAATAGCCGTTAAAACCGGTGAAGTTGCTGAACCACACCATAGTAGTGAAGCAGTGACAGCCAATCCAATAACTATATTTTTGAGCAGGTTTCCATTAGTTAAGGCCACAACCATGGCTACTCTAAAGGGAACAACTGCCAAATCAGCAAATGGTAAAACATGGTTACCAGGCAAAACAACAGCCATAGCGATAGTTAACGGAATTATAATTAATGCAGTTGTAATTACATCTGGATTACCGACAATAACTGCTGCATCCAAACCAATAAAGAGTTTCCTACCCTTAAATTTCTTTTGAGACCACTTTTGAGCTGATTCGGAAATAGGCATTAACCCTTCCATGAACATTGAAGTCATCTTAGGGATTAACACCAATACGGCTGACATGCTAACACCTAATTGCAAAATCTGCTGTAAACCGTATCCGGCAAAAATGCGAATAGCCAAACCGATTAGTAGTCCCATAATCATGGAATCACCAAAAAATCCTAGATATTTTTGCGCATCTTTAATACTAAACTTTGACTTTCTAAAAAATGGAATCTTATCTAGAAGCCAGTTTAAAGGCACAGCAATCACAAGTGATGACAGAGCCGATACAGTTGGTAATGAAACACCAGGAATATTGAAAAATTTCTGAACCATTGGTTGTGACCAATCAGACATTTTAAAAGTGACAATTGCCATGACGGCAACACTACCAACAGCCAATAAAACATTTTTGGTAACAAAATAAACCATAATACCAACTATAGCCATATGATGGTAATTCCATATATCAACGTCTAAAGTATGCGTAGCTTTTAAAATCAACAAAATAATATTAATGAATAAAATTACAAAAATTAAAATTGCAATAATTGGTGAAGCCCAAGTAACAGCAGCAATTGATCCCCAACCAACATCTAAAGCATTTAGGTGAACATGCGTCCTTTCTACCATTGCTTTTGCTGCAGGACCGATATTTGTCGTCATAAAGTCTAAAACGAGCTTGATACCAGCAAAACCTATCCCTAATGTTAGGCCTGACTTGAAGGCTGCCGATATTTTCAAGCCAAATATTAGCCCTACTATTGTAATAATTATCGGTAGCATAACGGTGGGGCCGCAATTAATAACAAATTGGAAACCCGCCATAAATGAATTGGCGATTTGTGACCACATAATTTATCCTCCTATGGTTCTTGCTTTGTTAAAGCATCTTTTATTTCACTCAATGTGTCATCAGCGCCAACTCCTGTTAATAAGGACAACCCGAGAATGTAGGGGGTGCCATGCGTATCCCCACTGAATTGACCTGTTGTCACCAAAAGATCATAATTTGCTACCTTGCTTGGTACCTCCGTTAACCTGGTTTGCGTTGTTTGAACATCAACACCATTTTCAGATAAATATTTTTTTATTTTGCTGGCAACTACTGTTGATGTTGCAATGCCATTTCCACATGCAACTAATATATGTTTAGTCATTTTTATCTCCTATAGCTGACTGAACAAGCTGTAATAATTTTTGCTTTGTTTCAGCCTGCAAAAACTCTTTTCTTAACTCTTCGTTTTGTACAATATCCGCAACCTTCTGCAACATTTTTACCTGGCTGTGTGGTTCTGCGATAACCAGCATGATTACTATTCTTACAGGAATATCTTCCTTTGTATTTCCCATATTTTTAAATTCCACCGGCTCTTTCAGTGTTGCAACTGCTAAAGTAGTTTTATTAACCAAATCAGCATTTGCATGCGGAATTGCAATAGCTGGTTGTGAAGAAGGTAATCCTGTTGGAAATTTTTGTTCTCTTTCTAGTAAAGCCTTTTTATAACCCTCTTTGACATAACCATTTTCATATAATTGATCAGCCAAAAAGGTTTCAATTTCTCTACTAGTCTTAAAATCAATATTTCTATAAATTAAATCTTCATTTAAAATAATATTTTCCAATCCGCTTCTCCAACTTATGATTTTTCTACCAGATTTACTAATGATTGATGTAAATTGGCAATATTTAAACTTTTTAAATCTTCTTTATTAAATGCGTTAGAACCAATACCCACATATTGAGCTCCATTTTCAAAAAATTCGTGGATATTTTTTTCTGAAACTCCACCTACCGCCATTAAGCGTAATTTTCCCAGAGGAGCTTGTATATTCTTAAAAAATCTTGCTCCTATATCAACCGCAGGGAAAACCTTAATGATATCAGCACCATAACTATCCATTCTAAAAACTTCAGTAGGTGTCATAACACCTGGAATAGTTACAACTTCACGTTTCTTAGCATATTCAATCATTGCCTTAGTAAATTGGCAGGCACTTAAAATAAATTTTGCCCCTGCATCTATTGCAGCAATTTCTTCCGAAAAAGTCAGGACAGTACCAGCGCCAATTAAGATTTTTTTACCAAACTTTGAATTCAATTCTTTTATTTCTTCAACCGCTTGATGGGTATTCATCGTTACTTCAACAGCAAATTTATCTTCCAGCCCTTCTAGTGCTTGAAGTACTGCATCAGACTGCTCGGAAGAATAATTGCGCATAATAATAGTATATTTGGGATAGTTTTCTACTTTCACATTCAATCGCCTCTTTCTACATATTCTTTAAGGATTGTAAACGCCTGTTCAGAAGTATTAGTATTCAATAATTTATTAATTTCTCTATCATTCGTAGACAAATTTGCTAGCTGATTAATTGCATTTAGATATCTGTCCATATGAAAAAAAGCAATGGGAGCAATTATTCTAACTTTCTTACCATACGGTAATTTAATAGGATAATGCGAAATTAATAGAGAAATGCCATCATCTTTTATTCCTTTTTCAGGAACAGCATGCGGTATAGCCATATCTTGACCTAAAAAACTATAGTTATATCGATTAGATATTTGATCAACCAGTTCGAAATAGTACTGGTCTTCTACCTTGTTGTCCTCAATTAAAGGTTCCAGTGCTTGATACAAAGCATCTTTCCAGTCTGTTTTTTTAGAACTAATTACCTTAATATATTTCTCTTTGATGTAACTCAATAAATTTGGTAGCTTACCAGTGTCTTCACTTTTCCTATCATTTTTTTCAGAATCTGACAGTAAAATACTTATAATTTCATTACGTAATTTTGCTTCATCATCAACTTTGGTATATTTTGCTATTAAATTTAAAAGGGCATTTAATTGGTAATCAACCTTTTCTAATCCCAAATCCTTCAATACCCGATAGCGTAAAGTAGTTTTTTCAGAAGAAGTCATGTTGGGTTTTACAATATAATTGCGTAATTTAGTTTTTAAGGGCATATTTGAAAATACAATGTTAAAGTCATGATCTGACTCGGAAAATTCCCTTGAAGACATAGTGCCTAAAAAACTTATTTCCGGAAAAATATTTTTTAAGATCTTGATCAAAATATTAGACATTATTATTCCATTTGAACAACCCCAACGGCACTATACTTGGCATTATTGATTTTTTGAGAGTTGGCATTATCGAAAAGCAAATAACCAAAATAATAAGTTAACAGCTTAACTTCGTCTTCGGAAAACTTAGTACCGATCCATTGCTCTAGGGGCTTAATTAAATCTTTTATAATATCTACAAGAAGCTGCTTATCCTTATCATTGTCAAGATTCAATGTTTCAATACTTGGTAAGCGATACTTAACACGAAAACACGCCGGCCTCAAATGATTTAACAGTCTTTTTTCAAATCGTGACTGATCTTGGATATTAACCAGCGTTCTTGACTTAAAGCCCTCCACAATCTGATGGACAAAGCCAAATAGTTCAATTTCATCTGGACTATATTCGGAATTATTTTTATCGAAAACGTTAGAAGATAAAATTTCCAAGGCAATCCATTTTAAGTAAAAATCGCTAATATTGCTTAACTCGGTTAGTTTTCTCAAATATTGATATTCTTTTGTTTTTGCAATAAACTCATCAACTTTAAGACCACTTTTGCAAACTAAACCTCTAGATATAATAATTTGTACTAAAAGTTTTAAATTATTGAAATATTTATCGGAAAATGAGACTTGAAATTTAGCTTCAAATCTTGTAATTAAATTTAATGATATTTTTACAATTTCTTTATTAATAGCAAATTTTTCCAGTAAATTTCCCGCTAAATTATCAGAATTTTGCAAAATTATGTTAGTAGTCAACCTTAAAATCTGGTCTTCAGAGCCTTGCAAAAAATATCCTCTAGAGCGATTGTATTTTAAATTGAGGTGAAATTTATTCACCATCTGCTCTGCAATCTTAAGGTCCTGAAGAATTGTCGTTTTGCTATAATGAACAATTGCGGTCAGATCATCTAATGAAACATAATCAACATTACAAATTAGATAAAGCAGTATCAGTTCCGCTCTGTTTTTATTGGGAAAATTATTATTTGAATTTTTATCTACAACGAGTAATTCTTGCAATTTATCAGTATAAGTAAATGTACCATTATTGTGTCTTTTAATAGGACTTAACCCGTGCGCCTTTAAATCCTCATTAATTAGACCAATAGCATAATTTACTTGTCTTCTTGTTAAAGCTAACTTATCCATCATCTCCGTTACTTTAATATCTGGTATTTCTAATAAAAGGGAAATTATTTCTTGGATCCTCTCATTCACATCAATTCTCCCCCTTTCAGATTCTATTTTAGGGTAATTTTGCAGCTGATAAATTCGCTTTCATAACAAGATATGTATACTTACAGTCCCTATCTAGACAAAAGTATTTTTGCTAATTATAAAAAAAGCCAAAACAAAAAGGCCTGAATCCTAATTAAATATGGGATCAGGTCTAAATGAAAAATTTTTATTTATATTTTTGATTTAGTAATTTCATCGAACTCAGGATACGTTGGATGCTCCAAATCAATTTTTTTGGATTTAGATAGTTTATATGCTAGCAAATGAACGGGAACGGTCATAAATAAAGCAGTAAGTAATTCATTTACATCTGTGTTTAAACTTAGCACGTCAATATCTGCAGAAGAAACAGCTTTTTTAGCTATAAGTGCTATGTTCTTACAATGAAGTTGTAAAAATTTTTGCAGCTTTTGCGATCTCTGCTCCAATTTGCCTTGGGGCTCAATAAAGACAAAATGATCTGAACTGTGAAGTCCAATATACGGACCATGCATATATTCTTCGAGTTCCTTACCTTGAGCCGTGATGTGCACCGTTTCTGTTACCTTGGTTTCGCCCTCGCGTGCTACACCGTATACTGCACCGTAACCTATAAAAAATATTCTCTTAATATCGGAATTTTGTGCTAAGTACTGATCAGTCCACTTTTCAGAAACTGCAACAACTTCAAGCAAGTTATTGATTATTAAACCTATTTCGTTTTTATCATTTTCATAATCTGTTTGCGCAATTTTTCCGGTTTGAAAAGATGACTCTACTGCAAAAAGAATCAATAGTAAAATAGTAACACTATATCCTAACGTTACATATGGCATCTCTTCGATTCCCATGCCCATGAGAATTATTTGCGCATCCGTTTGCGCAATTGGACTATCTGGGTCGCTGGTCAAAACAAAGACATCAATTTTTTTGGCAACTAATTCTTTAACTACTTTGATAGTTGATGCACTATGACCACCTTGTGAAATTGCAACATAAAGAATATCGTCTCTAAACTTGCTATGATAGTTAGCGGCAATTGAAGGCTCCTCAACATAAACAGGAATACCTAATCTTTCAGTCATATAAGGTACAGCACCATAAGCTGCATTAGAACTGGAGCCGGTCGCAAATAAAACAATTGAATTATATTTTGCTTGATTTGTCTTATACTTCTCAACTAACGGCCTTAATAATTGCTGATAGTTTTTAAAGACTTTACTATATGCATCGGCCTCAGACTTAATGTAATATTCCATACTCTTCATAATAATTACAATCCCTTTTTATATACCATCTGAAAAATCATCTTCATCAGACTCATTATTTAAATCATTTTTATCAAAAACCTGCGCTGTTTCTTTAGTGATTTTAACTAGATCCTGCATCAAAGCTTCTTTACTAGGATATTCCTTGTAAGTAGTTTCAAGCAGTGAACTCAAGTTACAACCTGATACAACCCCAACGTTTTCGTTATCATAGGCTATCTTAGCCGCTTCTTTATACGGCGTTCCACCCAGCATATCAGTAAAAATAATTGTTTCTTCTTTTCCAATTTGAGCGGCAATTTTTTCTTGTAAGTCAATTTCACTCATTTTTTTAGTAAAATCAATAAAATTATGCTCTTCCTGTTTACCTACAAACAATTCAAGAGAACTTTGTAAGCCAGATGCGAATTTACCATGTCCAACTACGATTATTTTGATATTACTCACAATCATTCCTCACTTACATAATTCCAAAAAATGAACAGGCAATACATAAAGTAAAAACAACAACTATTAAGACAATTGGAGAGACTTCCTTTTTCTTAAGTAGCCAATATAGGAAAAATGTAAATCCTAATGGCAGTAAGTTAGGAAATACCTTATCCAAAAAGTCTTTTTGAAGAGAAACACTGCCTATTTTCACCTTTAAAGACAAGGTAACGTAAGAACTAATTAAAGCCCCAATTACCGTCAGTCCCATAATTGAAGCTGACTTAGAAATAATGGTCGAATTTTTCTGAATTACATCAATTGCTTTAGTTCCCATGTCGTAGCCAAGATGCGCAAAAGGAATACGGCATAAAAATATTCCCAGATATACCAAGAAGAAAATAATTGGCCCAAGTGGATTACCCTTTGAAGCAAAAGATGCACAGATCCCGCCCACAATTGGCATAATTGTAAACCAGTAAATTGCATCACCAATTCCGGCTAAGGGTGCAAAGAGGGCGTTCTTCAAACCACTAATCGTTTTACGATCAACCCTTTTTTCTTCCATACTTGTTAGTAATCCTAACAAAATTGGCACAAGGGGCGGACTAGTATTGATAAAGTTCATATTATCAACCATGGCTTCCGACATAGCCTCTTTATCATCCCCAAATATTTTCTTCCAAACAGGAATTTGAGCCCAGGTCCATCCAGGTGCCTGCATTCTTTCATAGTTAAATCCTAATTGAAATAGTGAAGATCTCAATCCTAATTTAGTAATATCGCTTTTACTTACTTTGGTATATTTTTTATTTGAGTTAGATTCCATCTTCACTACCTCCATTTTCCTTTACTTCATCTATCTGTGCTTGCAATTTTTGATGTTGCTTATTGTCAAAGAAGTCAATCATAGCAAAAACAACACCTATTACAGCTGCAGGCAATACGTTGGAATAGTTAATAAAGCTGGCAATTACGAATCCTAAGAGTAAGTAAGGAACATAATTGATCCTCAATAAAACCTTAAGCAGCATGGCAAATCCTACTGCCGGTAATGCACCCCCTGCTAATTCAAAGCCGTGAATTAACCATTTGGGCATTGCTTTAACCAAAGCGGCCATTGGACCCTGAGCGGCATAAGCGGATAAGAAAATAATTACAAAAAAGGTTGCAGCCATTACAAACATTGAAAAGTAAATAAATCTATTAAATTTCCCAGTGTCCGCATTTTGTGCCGCTTTATCCATGGAAGGCATGAAACCTGAAAACAATGAATAGTACATCAAAATAATGTATTGCATCAGCATAGCAAAAGGCAACGACAAGCCAACTGCAGTAGCTGGCGCAACCTTTGTAGTATGAGCAATAACTACAGTCATAATTCCGCAAACTGCCGGGTTAGGCGGTTGCGTTCCTCCTGCGTTTGTTAGTCCAGCAAAGGTAAGTTCTGCAATTCCACCTGCTAAAAGTCCAGTTACAGGATCACCCAGAATTAAACCAGTTACGGCACAACTAATTATTGGTCTAAAAATATATAAAGCTTCTGTATAGGAGTCTAGACCCGCTATAGCACCAAAGATGCTTAGCAAAATCCCCTGTAAAAAAGTTATTTGCATTTGTTCCTCCAGATTCTGACTACTTAAAAGTCAATTGCTGTCTTCTTATCACCAGGTACGTCTTGGATATAAATGTTGACATTATCATGAACTAATTTCATTAAATCGTCTTTATCATTTTGGTCGACATAGACTTTATCCGTAACTTTTTCTTTACCAGCTGAAAAATGCATATTACCGACATCTATCTCTTTTATTGGCACTCCGCCTTCAACCAGTCTAACAGCGTCTTTTGGTGTTTTAACAATTATAAAAATCTTTTGCCTTGGTGCTGCCTTACCAATGATCTTAATTGTTTTTTCAATTGAGAAAAATCTTATCTGAGCTCCAGAAGTTTCAGAAGTGCTCTTCATTAACTTCTGTTGCAAAGGATCGTTTGCTACATCATCATTTGCCACTAATAACAGATTAGCTCCTATAGAACTAGTCCAAATAACTCCAACCTGTCCGTGAACAAGTCTGTTATCAATTCTTGTCAACAAAATATTTGGTTCACTCATGTTTTACCTCCTATAATCCATTATGGTCCGGACCATTATAAAAATATAATAATTGAAAGCGATGACATTGTCAACAGTACAATTATTGTAAATCTTTGTTATAATACTTATACGTATAGGATCTTTTAATTCTAAATTTATTTAGTAGTGGTTCGGACCATAGATTAGGAATTTTTATGGAAAAATATTCAAAACAACCAATTTATTTAAAATTAGTAGCTTTCTTAAAAAATTACATTCAAAACAATATGAAAAAAGACCAAAAACTTTTAAGTGAACGGGATATTTCTTTACGACTGAAAATAAGCAGATATACCGTAAGACGGGCGTTAGACGAGCTCGAAAAGAGGGGCTACATTTATAAGATTCATGGCAAAGGAACCTTTGTTTCAGAAAAATCGTCATTAACTCCACTCAATGACATCTATAGTTTTACTGATCATATGAAAGCCTTAGGAAAAACTCCTCAAACTGATTTGTTAGAATTTAAAATTTTTAATTCAGATAGCTTTTTGGCTTCAAAATTTAATATTAACCAGGGTGAAAAAGTTATCAAATTAAAATTTCTGAGAGCTGCAGATAAACAGCCGATGATGATAGAAAGAACTTATCTTCCCTACGAAAAATTTTCCACTCTCACCATCGAACAACTAACACAAAATTCTTTGTATTTAATAATGAAAACAAATTTTCATCAAACAGTCCGTTTAGTTAACGAGGCAATTCAAGCTAGTTTAATTCAGGCAAAAGACGCCAAACTATTAAAAGTCAGTTACGATGCACCATGTTTAAAAGTAAAAAGAACATCTTTTAATAACAGACACATTCCCATTGAATATACCTATTGCGTTGCGCGTGGTGATCAATTTATTTACAACCATAGTTACTTACATCAATGAAATTGGATAAAGCAAAAAGCCAGTTGTTGATAAACTGGCTTTTTGCTTTATCCATTTTTGCCAGCTTTTCTTTATGTTCTTCAACCCAGTCATATGCTCTTTTATATGCATGTGGAAATAAATCTAAAGTAGCATTCAGATCTTGTAAATCCTGCTCAAATTGAGCCTGATTCAGGTTACCATTTGCCAAACCAATGTACTCAGCCAAAAGAAGTAGATTCAATTTGGTTGAATAATAACCCTTGGTTTTAGCTCCGGCTTTTTCCTCACCGATATTAACAGTCATAACTTCATCAGCAATCTGATCAATATAGGCATCTTTTTCACCAGCCATTGTACCAATGATACAACCTGCCTTTTTAGCTGTTTTCATGGCATCAAATGTACTAAAGCTGCTTCCTCCCTGAGAAATGCCAATAAACAGAGTATGCGAATTATCTCCTACAAAAAAGTCTGGTGTAAACATAAAAGGATAAAGAGATAAAACTTCAACTCCCGAACGTTTACGCATTATGGATTGCATCTGTAATCCGGAGTGATAGCTTGTCCCAGAACCAGTGATGATGATTTTTTTAATATCTCTTTTTGCAACGTTTGCAAAAAGTTCTTTACTTCCTGCCACTATTTTTTTAAGTTGATCTGGCGTAGCTGAAATATATTGTTGAATTAAGTTCATATTTACTCCTTATAAAATTCCAATTACATGTAATAAAATGCGTAAAATTAACACTCCAACAGTTAGCTTTGAAACACTTACCTTCTTTCTAATTAAGCAAAATACCAATAAAGTAACCAGTAAAGGCAATAACTTCGGCATAACCTGATCGAAAATAGTTTGTAGTTTTACAGTAGCACCAGTCATAGAAAATTTGAGTGTAGTAGTTACTGGAAGCATAGTTGCTACCATTCCTCCCACTACCATCATCCCAATAATTCCTACAATCTGCATTATTTGATCCATCACACCGTTTTTTTGGACCTCGTCTAAGGATTCAACTCCCCATTTATAGCCATATTTCAAGCCAAAAGCCCTAATTAAAGTTGCTGGCAAGTTATATAGAACAAAGAAAAGAATTGGACCTAAGATGCTTCCTTGTTTAGCAAAAGACGCTCCAATTCCCGCAGCAATAACTCGAAATGTACCAAACAAAATGGAGTCACCAATTCCAGAAAAAGGTGCCATTAAAGCAGCTTTAACTGAGTTGATAGAATCCGGATCCATAGAAGAAGGATTGTTGGCATACTGTTCCTCCATTGCTGAAGAAATCCCCATAATCATTGGTGTCATAGCCGGAGTGCAGTTGAACAAGGCCAAGTGACGCTTTAAAGCAGCAGCACGGTCTTTAGTATTAGAATATAGCCTTTTAATTACTGGCTCCATTGCATATACATAGCCAATATTTTGCATTTTTTCGTAATTAAAGCCGCCTTGTAAAGCAAAAGCTCTCCAAAAAATGAAGTGCTCCATAATAGTTAGACATTAATCTGACTATTAGGAGCACTTTTTTCA